>NZ_ARZX01000022.1:0-67079 GCF_000568425.1 Cellulophaga geojensis KL-A | reverse complement strand
TAATCTGTATCGATTATTTAGGACTAGTCACAAACCATACACATTTTAATACCAAACAAGCAGCAAAATGGTACAACCATACATTTTATTTTTTGCTATAAAAAAACATTTATAAATTGTAAGAAAAATAAGTAACTCGCAAAAAGTGCATTTATTTACCCATATTGGTGGAATAAACGCAATACATTGCGTTTATTTACTAGTTGGCGGTAATTACAGAAAAATCATATGACAGAAGATATTTGGAAACAACCTGCAAAAGGATTTACTGATAAAAGTATTGGAAGAACGGAAGAACAAATCGTTCAAAAAGAAACTGAAATTGGATTTAAATTTCCAAGTCTTTACAGGGAACATATGAAAATCCAAAATGGTGGATATTTATGGAAAAGTGCTCTAATCCATAATGGTGATGTCAATGAACTTTTATTTAATGGTTCAACAATTGACCAAATTATCAATCACGGAGGTTATAAAATTTTAAAAGATGTATTGCTAGAATATATGGACAAAGAAGAACTTGAAAGTTCGACAGAATCCGAATTCATTAATTTAGAAAGACTTCCTATTCTCTCACATATGGATGGTCATACAATGTTATGTTTTGATTATGGTTATAATGTTGAATCAGCATATGAAATTCCTCAGATTGTACATTTTGAATTAGAATGTGCTGATAATGGATATGAAGAAAAACTAAGAGTTAAATCCTATGATGACTTAATTAACAAATTAGTCTATTACGGTTATGAATCAACTTCATTTTTTATTGGACTAAAATCTGATGAGCCAATAGAGCAAATTGCAGGAATAATTAATAAGACGTTTGACCTAGAACTTAAGCAAAAGACAAATGATGGTTATGGGTGGTATAATTTTGAGAAATGGTATTACGGAGAACTAAAGATAAATTCAAAGCTATCTGCTCATCTTAGAATAACCCCAAATAAATTTCAAAGTAAAACCTTTCTTTTCCAAAACAACAAAGATTTTAATTATGTTTTGGATATCGACTTAAGAATTGGAGTAGAATCATTTCAAGACAATTCAAATTATTTAAAGTCAATTATTGAGGAATTTCTTCAACCATTTTTATCAAAACAAAACTGGGACTTTTTACAAATTCCATATCATAAAGAAAACCCTGAAGAGATAGAAAAATTGAAGAAATCATTTGAATTCAAAGAGAAGTCGAATGATGAAAAACTACCGCCAACAATGTATAAAAGCAATGGCGGAGAAAGTGATAAAACAAACGATAATACTAGTAACAAAAGCAGGTCTTGGTGGAAAAGGCTGTGGTCTTAAATCCGCCACTGCTCTTATACTAAACGTTGTAGGTAATTTAACAAAACCGAAACGAAACTAATGAACGAAATAAGTTTACCATATCATTTAATAATTCCAAGCCAGATTTCAATAATGACTTTGGGAATAATACTTCTGAAAAGAAAAAAGTTATTCGCGAATGGAAAATGGAAATGGTTTTGGATAAGCACAACTGTGTTTTTCGGAATTTATCTTCTGATTGTTGGAGGAGCGACTTATTCTGACATTACATTGGAACTGGCTCTACAAAAATTTGACTTAAATGGAGACGGATTTTTTAACGGAGAGGAAATTACAACTGAGCAAAAAGAAGCGATGCAAAAAATGATTTTGGATACAGGACGGAATTTTTCATTTATAACCGGACTGATTTTTTCTGGAATTATATCATTGTTTGTTTTTATTGGTGGAAAAATTGTTGAATATGTAAGTATGAAAAGAATAAAAACTGCACCTAACAATACCTAAACCTAATGCGGACTTTGGGGCAAAACAAAAAGGTTCTGTGCATGTGTATATTTATAATGCACCTACTGTGTGGCTCAATACTAATCTAAAAAAAATAGCATATTATTACACGCTAGCAGCAAGAACACAAAAACACTATATAAACAAAATACAGGGTGTTAACTTCTCTAGTTTTTTATGTATAATTACAAATTGTACTAAAAATATGCCAATTACACATTTCCATTATTACAGTATAAAAAATTAATATATATTATAAGAAAATAAAACAACCAAATAACAAACTAGCAAGCCAAATGTGCATTTACTCACCCATATTGGCGGAATAAACGCAATAAATTGAGTTTATTTACTAGTTGTGTGTCATTTACAAACAAAAACCTGAATACAAAAAATGAAAAATAAAACATACAAGAAAATATCTAATTGGTACCGAAAATTCCAAATTAGTAAATCACCTCAAATGAATTTAGTTTGGGGATTCTTTTTATATACGCTCATTGGATTTATTTTACTGTCTATTCCTTTTTTTCACAAAACCGACATATCCGTTTTAGATAATTTGTTTATTTCGACTTCTGCAATTTCAACTACTGGACTTGTAACTATAAGCGTTTTCGATTCCTATAATTTTTTCGGTCAGTTTGTTATTATGGCATTAATACAAATTGGCGGAATTGGATATATGACGCTAACGACATACTATTTAATATTTACCACAAAAAAAATAACTCATTGGCATAGTAAGTTAATAGGTACTGAATTTACTTTACCCAATACAATTCAGATAAAAGATTTCATCAAAAGCGTTATTGTTTTTACCCTAATAATGGAAACTATTGGAGCTATACTTTTCTACTTTGCCTTTACCAATTCAGGAATGGGAAGTTTAAAAGCAGTTTGGTTTTCAATTTTTCATAGTATTTCATCGTTTTGCACAGCTGGATTTGGATTGTTTAATGATGGTTTCGAAAGCTATCAAGACAATACTTTTATTAATACAATTATTTCTGTATTAGCAATTTCTGGTTCTTTGGGTTTTATTGTAATTACAGATTTGTGGTATCGAATTAGAGGTAAATCAAAAGAAATTTCGTTTACAACTAAAATCATTGTTTATGGCTTTTTGTTTTTGCTTTTTTTAGGTACTTTACTCATTTACACAACAGAGTCATCATCTATTCTTGGCTCAAATAGTTCACTAATGACCTCTTTCTTTCAAGCAATGTCAGCTATGACAACTGTTGGATTTAACACGATACCTATCGGTGAATTATCTTTGCCAATATTGTTGCTTGTAACCTTTCTTATGTATATCGGTGCTTCGCCTTCGGGAACAGCAGGAGGAATGAAAATAACGACATTAACGGCAATGCTATCGATATTGAAAAGTCGATTGTTTGGTCAGAAAAAAATCACATTTTTAAACCGACTTATTCCATTTGAGAGAATATATGTTGCGACATCTACTTTTATGCTTTATACGAGTTTAATTTTCTTGTTTTCATTTTTACTTTCTTACTTTGAAAACTTTTCTTTTGAAAGCGTATTATTTGAAGTAGCATCCGCTTTAGGAACTGTTGGATTAAGCACAGGAATTACAGGAGATTTATCTAATATTGGGAAAACATTGATAATTATTTTAATGTTTATTGGTCGAGTTGGAGTTCTAACTTTTGGATTTGCTTTGTTGCAACAAAAAGATAACGATTCTAAAAAAATCAGAGCTGATGATTTGGCTGTATGAAAAAATTAATATAAGGAAAAATAGAAAAAAACGCCACACAACAATGGCTATAAGTAATTGCTTGTTCTCGCCTTCTTTGGAAATTCCGCAGGAATTTCCAACTTGGTGTGTACTTGCAAAGTTAAGTGCTAACCCACGCAACTACTCATAGCCGAGACCGTTAACATTAATTAAAAAAAATACAAATATGACAAGAGAAGATCATTTGAAATTTTGTAAAACCTGTGTTAATAGAAAACCAGATTTCAAACAAGGCTTGATTTGTAATCTAACTGGTAACATTGCTGATTTTAATAATGAATGTGAATTTTACGAAAAAGATTTAACTCCGCCACCTCCTCCAAAAAATAACGTTGGATTTGACATAAAAAATATTACCGCTAAATTTACTGTTGAAAACTCAAAAAAAATACTATTAAGTCTTATTCCTTTAGTTTTAGCTTTAGTAATATATCGACTTCTGGGAATAACGAGACAAACTATTTGGGGTATACTATCAATAATACTAATAGGAATATCTTGGGGTGTCTTTTTCTCTGTTTTAAAAGGGATATTCTTTCCAAACAACAAAACTAAAAAATTAATATTGCTTTTATCTGTATTGTGTATAATACCTACTACTATTGTTTTTGACAACATTTTTTATGGTGATGAAATAAATACGATATTGAGTAATTTAAATGAAGAATCTCCTAAGACTTCAACTGTAATACTAGAAAAAGAGTTTAGAGATGCATATATAATAAAACGAAAGGAAATAGCCGCTAAATGGATTTATTCTTATCAAATAGAAATTGAAAACAAAATTATTGATTGTCAATTTTCATCAACAAAAGATTTATATAAAGTCGGGGATTCCATAATTGTTGCTTACGACAAAAAAACACCTGAAATAAGTAAAATATTAAAAAAAGCAAACTAATGTTAACACTATATATAGTAAATAGGGCTGGTTTGTGTTAGTTCAAAAGTCTGTGTTTATTTGCGATGTCGCAAAACCTTTTGATTTGGTATTAAAGAAATAAATTAAAACAAAATATAAAAATTCGGCTCTGTGTTTATCCGAAAAATTAGTGTCTTTTTGCACGCTACGTTCCATACACAAGTCCGTTGCCATCAATTATGAAAAACATCCTGCAAATCACAATATTTCTATTTTCAATCGGAGTTTTTGCTTGCGATTGCGATGAACCGAAAATAACGGAAAAATTTATTGAGTCGGAATTTGTCGCTAACATAACAATTCTAAAAATCTATCCGAATCAAAAAAATGAACAAGGATATAAAGCAGACATAAAGATTAATGAATTGTATAAAGGAGAACAATTGAAATCAATTTATGTTTATGGCAGAAGTGATAATGGAATTGGAAGTTCTTGCGACATTTATATTCCTACAAACACAAAGTTAGTTGCTTATGCACGAAAAAACAAAGACGGGAACTTTGGAATTGGAATGTGTTCTGGTATACTGTATCTTAATAAAACTAATCAGAATAGACAGAAACGTGAATTAGATATTTTAAGAACATTCAAGAAAAATAATATTAATTCGACTGATAAAATAAGTTATCGAGAAATATCAAAACTTCATAAAAACTTAGAACAATTTAAAGGAATTGAACTTGATAAAAATTTTGGGATTTATGAAATAACATTCGCATCTGATTTGACAATTAAAAGTGTGACTGAAATAAGTGGATTTGGAAATCCGATAGACCAAAAACTGACAGGAATTATCAAACAAACGGAATGGACAAGTAATGACAATGGAATTAATGACAAAGTACCTGACAATAGTAAATTAATAATCGGAATTTATTATTACTCTGAAGAAAAAGGAAATCCGAGTTTTTTAAGTCAATATTATCACTAAAAAACTGCGTAGAACAACGTATAAAATTCATTGCTTGTTTCTCGCCTACTTGCGAATCCCGAAACGTCGGGACTCGCGGATTTTCTATTCGGTTTGTATTTGCTAAATTAGTAGCTGAAACACGCAACTACGCTTAGCCCAACCGTTACCTTTATTAAAAATAGCCAAAATGAACGAAATTGAAAAACCAATAAAAAGAGGTCAATTAAGACAAGTTTTAGGAAAAGAATACTTTATCCTAAAACGAAAATGGAATTGGTTTTTTACGGATAAAAAATACTCAAAAAGCAATGCAAAAAAAGATTTCGATTATTCAGTATTCAAACACAAATCACTAATTCTAAGACCGCTAAAAGATGTAGAAATGTATCTTCAAGAAAACAAAAGAACAAATCTTGAAATTGCTATAAAACATCTAAATCAAATTGAAATTAAACCGAATGAATATTTTTCACTCTGGAAATTAGTTGGTAGGCCTACAAAAAGAAAAGGCTATTTAGAAGGTTTAGTTTTAAAAAGCGGAAAAATTGATAAAGATATTGGCGGAGGACTTTGCCAACTTGGAAATTTGCTTTTTTGGATTTTCGCACATAGTCCATTAACAATTAAAGAGCGATATAGACACGGATTTGATGTTTTTCCAGATGTAAATAGAAAAGTACCTTTTGGTGCAGGAGCAACTTTATCGTACAATTATATTGACCTACAAATAAAAAATGAAACAGATAATAATTTCATCATCAAATTATGGATGGACGAAACTCATTTATACGGAGAATTATTATCTAAAGAAAAATTGAATGAAACATTTAAAATTGAAGAAAGAAATCATCAAATAAAACAGCAAATTTGGGGAGGATATTCACGACATAATCAGATTGTTAAAATAACGTCAACAGAAAATACAATTACCGAAAAAGTTATAGTTGAAAATCACGCTATTATGATGTATAATCCGTTTCTTAAAAATTAAAATAATAAAGGGTAAAACCGTGTATAATTCATTGCTAGTATTAGTATGCTTACAAATTACGAAGCGTAGGAACTAGTAGACTTTTTATCTGTGATTTACTTGCTAACTTTAGTGCTTAAAATCTGCTACTGCCAATACATTAGACCGTTCTGCATAATTTACTAGAATTGCAGAATAAAAGAAAGTCAACAAAAAATGAAACAAAAATGCCTTTTCCTGTAGAAGAAAAATATATAATAGAAACAGAATCTGAACTGAACGTAACATTCTCAACTGAATTTAAAAACCGAATGAAAAAATCAAATGGTGGAGAAATAGACACTGATGATTTCTTCTTTCAACTTTACCCATTTTTTTGACAAATCTGACAAAAAAAGAATGATATTAAACTATAACAATCATTAGTTACCTCGTTTTTTACCAAAACCTCATTAATTTTTACAAAGCTTAAACAGAAGTCTGCACGTAATTTTGTGTTATAATTTTAAAACACAGAAAAAATGACAAATACTAATGCACTGGCACAAGCACGCTCGCTTACATTGCCTACTCGTGAAGCTTCTCTTCATCGTGAAGAGTCGGTCTCTCATTTTTGGAATAACAACCGTAAATTACTTGAAGATGCTTGGGTAGAATGGGAAATTGAAAACAAAAACAATTTATTAATACCAGACCAATCATTATTAGATCCGCGTTTAAGAGGAGCAGTTAATAGCGCTTGGAAAAATCCAGAAAAAGAAAATGCTGTTGCAGATTTATGGGAAGAGATTATACCAGGTGTTTACAAAATACAATTTTTTGATCTTGAGCGTTTAGCAGAGTTTCGTAATTATTTAGAAGCCGCAGCCAACTCTAAAATTCCTGCACGCCCACCATACGGTATACAATTAAACCGTTATGGGGTTATGTTAGACCCAAGATCTGAGGGACACCTTGGCGCACCTAATTTTCAGGCATTTTATAATGATATTATGGACCGTTATATGAGGCCTATTTCTCGTTTATTACTTGGCACACAGGGTTATGATAGTCAAACTTTTGGGTTTTCTATTAGATACAATCCAGACAAAGAAAAAGACTTACAAGCACACACAGATGCTTCATCTGCTACTTTAAACATTAACATTAACCTACCTGATGAGGAATACACCGGCTCTGAAGTAGATTTTTATGACAAAAGCACTAAGCAAACGGTACAAACGTTTTTTGAGCCAGGTAAAGCAATACTTCACCGTGGTAACGTACCACACGCTACACACCCAATAACAAGTGGCCAGCGTAGCAACTTGGTTGTATGGCTATATGGAGATCGTATGCAAATACCAAGAGGCAGCACTAGTAGTTATGGTAATTTTGGTAGTGCTGGTTCTAATACTGCTGCTCCAGAAAACATTACACCTCGCCAACGTTGGAGCTTGCCTAAAGAACCAAAAGATACTTTTGCTCCTTTTTAAAGAAAAAAAGCTACAATAACGCTCTTTTTGTACAAAAACAGTAAAAAATACTATTGCCATACCGTACAACAACAATTGCTAGTACTTGCCTATATGTAAACCTTAAGGCATTGGTACTAGCTTTTTTTGGTTAACAACGTTTTATCCTGTTTTAATTTGTTAAATTAGGCTTGCTAAAAGCGTATGTTTTTAAAGCCAAAAAACAAGTTAAAAAGTATGAGTGCAGAAGAGAATTTAAAAAAGCTAAATTTAGAGCTTCCTGAAGTATCTACACCAGGTGGCAGTTATATTTCTGTTAATGTTAGAGGAAATATAGCGTACATAGCAATTCAATTTCCAATAATTAACAATACTTACCTATACCAAGGGCGTTTGGGAGATAAAATTTCTACTCAAGAAGGATATAAAGCAATGGAAATATGCGCATTAAATGTATTGGCACAGGTAAAAAACAAAATAGGGTTTAATGCTATTGTTGGCCTAAATCATATTGATATTTATTTTCAGTCGGGGCAAGACTGGGATGATTCTCCCATTGTTGCAAACGGAGCATCGGACTTATTTGTTAAGGTGTTAGAAGATAAAGGAAAACATTCTAGAGCCATTTTTGGGGTTCATAAACTACCTCGTAATTTTAGTGTGGGCTTAACAGCTACTTTTACCCTAAAGTAATAATTAACTAACAATACCACTAAAGCGTAAAACAGAATACAAAAAACAATAGCTGCTAAATATGTACGGTTTACAACAAACCCGGTTTTACACCCATTTACTTAAAAAGTTTCTAATACATTACTCCATACTTTTTTAAAAATAAATTATATTGCTAAAATCATTAAAAAGTATAAAATAAAATGGAACGATTTAGTAAAAAGTTTATTGCCACAAAAGATTTGGAATGGGAAGAACTTGGCGGAGGAGTGTCAAGAAAATTCTTAGGGTATGACAACCAAATTATGATGGTAAAAGTAAAGTTTGAAAAAGGTGCACTAGGTGCTCCACACCAACACTTTCATACACAAGCTACCTATTGTGTATCTGGTAAGTTTGAGTTTGAAATTGATGGTGAAAAGAAAATTGTTGAAGCAGGAGATGGGGTTTATATAGAACCAAATTTACTGCATAGCGCTGTTTGCCTAGAAGAAGGTATGCTTATTGACACGTTTAGCCCTGTTAGAGAAGATTTTTTAAGCGGTGGCGGTGTTTCTTATTTTGGAGATAAGAAGTAACACTTAAAAAACGCTGTTTTATAAGTAAACAGTAAACTATTTATTAAAATTTCCGAAGCTTCGTTGCACGCGTTCCTGAGCTTCGGATTTTTTTTGGCTTATATTAAAAAAACTATGAGAAAAATTAAATTACTACTTGCTCTATTTTTATTTTCTAATTTATTAAGTGCCCAAACTGAAAATGAAATTACAACGTATAACAAAAAGCTAAATCAGTTTTACAACGTACGTGATTTTTGCATTTCTAATAACGGTAATGAAGCCTATTTTACAATACAAAGTCCAGATGGTGGAATTTCTCAAATAGCAACGTTAAAAAAAGTAGGCAACAAATGGTTAGAGCCAGAACTACTACCCTTTTGTGATGAGTTTATGTATTTAGAGCCATTTTTAACTCCAGATCAAAACAGACTATTTTTTGTATCAGACAGGCCGTTAAACAACTCTAGTAGTCAAAAAAAAGATTTTGATATTTGGTATGTAGATAGGGATACCAAAAATAACGGTTGGTCTAATCCAAAAAACTTAGGAACACCAGTAAACTCTAATTTAGATGAATTTTACCCAACAATAAGCAGCAATAATAATTTATACTTTACAATGGCTTCTCCTAAAGGATTAGGTAAAGATGATATTTATTTTTGCGAATGGAAACAAGGCAAATACCAAGAACCCGTTCTTTTAAACAAAAATATTAATAGTGATGGTTATGAGTTTAATGCATTTATCTCTAAATCTGAAGACTTTTTGCTATTCACAAAATACAATGCCAAAGACGGTCAAGGAAGTGGGGATTTATACATTTCTAAAAAAGACAAAAATAACAACTGGTCAAAAGCTAAAAACTTAGGGCTTCCTATAAACACAAAATATATGGAGTATTGCCCTTTTTATGATGAAAAAAATCAAAAATTATACTTCACTAGCAAAAGAAAAAACATTAAGCCTCAAGAGTTTAAAACAGTTTTAGACTTTAAAAACTATATAAAAGAGAGCAAAAATGGTTTAAGTAAAATATATGTTACCAAATTAAATATAATTAAAAATTAAACTTATAAATACGTAAGTGGTACAATAATTGGTTAAGACACACAGAACCAAAAAATCTTATTTTATAAATAACTTTAAATTATCAATCTTATCACTATTTATTTTAATAATTACAGTTTCTTGCAGTAGTGATGATGATGATGCCAGCCAAGAACTATACTCGTCAGAAGATTTAACCATTTTACACAATAACAGCTCTAAAGCCTGGAAATTAGAAGCGTATTATATTGATTACAATTCTAAGCAAAAAAGTGAACAAAACGATTGTCTTGTAGATGATATTTACACTTTTAAACCAGACGGAATTATAGAAGTAGCAGCGGGATTAGAAAATTGTTACTACGGAGATAACGAAATTGCCGAAGCAGAATATAGTTTTTATGAAGATGAAGGGCGTTTATACATAACTATAATTAAGAGGCGAAGTAACTGAAGATCTTGTTAAAAGTACTTCTTTTACCTTACAACTTATAGAGCTAACAGAAAACAGAATGGTATTTGCTAGTGGAGACAAAGACAACTATAAAATATCTTTAATATTTATAACAGAATAAGTCTAAAAATTTAAAAAGCCTTGATATCACTATCAAGGCTTTTTTTAGTACTCGAGGTGGGAATCGAACCCACACTCCGAAGAACTGGATTTTGAATCCAGCGCGTCTACCAGTTCCGCCACTCGAGCAATTGTAACGGGCTGCAAAAGTAAAAATAATTTCTAATTATTTTACAAAAAATAAAAACAATTATCCTTTAGCTTCACAAATAAATTTATAAATTTGCACCTCGTTTAAAAAAAGGTATTTAAAATACTGATAACGACCAACATAGAAATCAACAACACAACAATGTCATACACAGTCCCAGAACCTAAAATTTTTGCCTGTACACAAAGTACTGCTTTAGCTGAAAAAATTGCCAAATCATTTGGATCTGACTTAGGAAAAGTAAAATTCTCTAGATACAGTGATGGCGAGTTTCAGCCTTCTTTTGAAGAGTCTGTTCGTGGCGCAAGAGTTTTTATTATTGGATCTACAAATCCAAGCTCAGAAAACTTAATGGAAATGCTTTTAATGTTAGATGCAGCTAAAAGAGCATCTGCAAGACACATTACAGCTGTTATGCCATACTTTGGTTGGGCAAGACAAGACCGTAAAGACAAACCTAGAGTACCTATTGCTGCTAAATTAGTAGCTAAAATGTTAGAAACAGCTGGTGCAACAAGGATTATTACAATGGACTTGCACGCAGACCAAATACAAGGTTTCTTTGAAAAACCTGTAGACCATTTATTTGCCTCTACATTATTTTTACCGTACTTAAAAAGTTTAAAACTAGACAATTTAACTATTGCTTCTCCAGATATGGGAGGTTCTAAAAGAGCTTATGCATATTCTAAAGCATTAGAAAGTGATGTTGTTATCTGCTACAAGCAAAGAGAAAAGGCAAATGTAATTTCTCATATGGAGCTTATTGGTAACGTAGAAGGTAAAAACGTAGTACTTGTAGATGATATGGTAGATACAGCAGGTACATTAACAAAAGCAGCAGATCTTATGATAGAAAGAGGTGCACTTAGCGTAAGAGCTATTACAACGCACGCTTTATTATCTGGTGATGCTTATGAAAAAATTGAAAAATCTAAACTTTCAGAACTTATTGTAACAGATTCAATTCCGTTAAAAAAGCAAAGTCCTAAAGTTAAAGTTGTAGAATCTGCAGAGTTATTTGCTGATGTTATGACTAGAGTACATAACAATACGTCTATTAGTTCTAAATTTTTAATGTAATATAGATCTAATACACTAATTTCGCACATTAATTAAATATATATAATGAAGTCAATTACAATTACAGGATCAAAAAGAGAAAGCGTGGGCAAAAAAGCAACTAAAGCCTTACGTAATGCTGGAATGGTTCCTTGCGTAGTATACGGAGGAGAACAACCACTACATTTTTCAGCACCAGAATTAGCGTTCAAAGATTTAGTGTACACTCCAAACGCGCACACAGTTGTGATAGATTTGGAAAACGGAGAAAAAGTGAATGCTGTTATTCAAGACATTCAATTTCACCCAGTATCAGACAGAATTATACACATAGATTTTTACCAATTATTTGATGATAAAGCGGTAACTATGGATATTCCTGTTCGTTTAGTAGGTAACTCTCCAGGGGTTAGAAATGGTGGTAGATTATTATTTAGAAAAAGAAAGCTTACTATTAAAGCTTTACCAGCTAAATTACCAGATTTCTTTGATGTAGATATCAATAAATTAAAAATTGGTGGTAACATAGCAGTATCTTCATTAGTAAATGATGATTTTACTATTTTACACCCAGACAATACAGTTGTTGTACAGGTTAAATCATCTCGTAACGTTGTTGCTGCTGATGATGACGAAGAAGAAGGAGAAGCTGAGGCTGAAGCTCCTGCTGCTGAGTAAATCTTTACAGATACAAATTAAAGCATCCTGCCTTGGAATTTACCAAGTTTCAGGATGCTTTTGTATTTTTGGTGCTTTTGTTACATATGATAGCACAAATATTAAAATCAATTTTTAGAACAAAACCGTTGTTCTTTTTAGAAGAAAAAGATCCTATGAAAAAATTTTTAGTAGTTGGCCTAGGCAATATAGGCACAGAATATACAGAAACAAGACATAATATTGGGTTTAAAATACTTGATGCCTTTGCTAAAAAAGAATCTTTAACTTTTGAACCACAAAAATTAGGCGCTGTTACCACATATAAAATTAAAGGGCGCACTATTCTTTTTTTACAACCATCTACTTATATGAATCTTAGCGGAAAAGCTATTAGGTATTGGTTAGAGAAAGAAAAAATTCCTTTAGAAAACTTATTGGTTATTACAGATGATATTAACCTACCTTTTGGTACAATACGCGTTAAAACTAAAGGTAGTGATGGCGGCCATAACGGCTTAAAAGACACACAAAACATATTACAAACTACTTCTTACAACAGATATAGATTTGGTGTTGGTGCCGATTTTGGAAAAGGCAGACAGGTAGATTATGTTTTGGGGGAATGGAACCAAGAAGAACAAGAGAAAATGCCAGAACGCTTAGAACGTTCTATTGAACTTATAAAATCTTTTGTACTAGCAGGCATAAAAACTACTATGAACCACTTTAACAACACTTAATTACCTAACTTTAAACTCATAAGTACCAGAGTCTGATGAGTTTCCTTCTTCATCTACAGTTACAACTTTCCAATAATAGACTGTATTGGCTACCACACCTACTTTTACTGTTGTATTATCTGGTGCGTTAGTTGCTAACAAATCTGTAGGCGGTGAAACACTACCAAAATACACTTGGTAACTAGCTATATCATTATCTACATCTTCTGCTACCCACTCTAATTCTACATCGTTATTGGTATCCTTAAACACTGTTTGTCCAGATTTAGGCGCTATTATTTCCGCAGCAAAAGGCGGATATGTAGTTTGCGATCCAGCATTGTAAAACTTCCAAATTTCACTGGCTGTTGTCTGCGAAACCTCATCGTTTTTAGCTATTACAAACCAAGAATAGGCTACACCTTTATCTAAAACAACCTTTTGTGTTATGGCTGTTGTACTTAGTGTTTGCGTTAAGTTAGTATTTAGGTTAGTTATTTTAACTTCATACAAATCTGTTCTTGCAGATGCATTCCACTGCAACTCTACCTCACTTGTATTTGTTGTACCTATAGTAATACCAGTAGTACACTCAGAGCTTTTTAAAGGAAAAAGAAGTTCTGGTGATGATGGTGGCTTTGGAGAGCTTTTAGAACAAGACAGTGCCAATAATAGACACAAAAGCATTAGTAATTTTTTCATTTCTTAATTAATTTTGTTTCACCTTTAACCGCTCCTCCATCAAACAACACTACATACATCCCTTTTGCTAAGGCAGATACATCTAAATTTACTTTTCCGTCTTGAACAGCGTATTCTTTCTGCTCTAATATTTGTCCGCTTAAAGTGTAAATAGTAACCGTTACAGAGCCAGATAAAGTACCTAAATAAGCCACAGCCTTGCCTTGTGTTGGGTTGGGTGATATTACCGGATTTGCTGCAATATAAATTTGCTGCTGGTACACCCCTTGGCATTCTAAACCTGTTGACACTTTTACTGTATTTAAACCGTTTTTAAGCGCCAAGCTAGCTGTTTTATCTGTAGTTTGTAGCGTTACTCCATTTAACTCTACATTGTACAAATTAGCACCACTTAACTGCAAATTAAGTGTTTTGTTCTGTACAGCAGACAATACTTTTAACACATCTGGTTGGGTAACAACAACTGTTACACAATAATCTTCATAAGTAATTGTACCGTCTGTACCAGATATACAAATTTGGTACGTACCAGCACTTAAATCGTCTAAACTTACTGTATCTGTAAATGCTTCTGTAATATTAACTCCGTTACCAGTTATGGTTACACTGTAATTAATTTCTTCTACAGCATCAATAAAAATTTCTCCATCATTGCTAGTGGTACAAGCTTCACTCTCTATAGAAATTGCAAAATTATCTGGTCTAAATCTATAAATAGCACAACCATTAACATCTACCTCTGCCCCATTTGGTGTTCCTAAGCAAGCATCATCTCCATCATCAAAAACACCATCATTATCTTCATCTGGCCTAGACAAACCTTCTACGCAAATTTCTAAATTAAAGTTATTTATTTGCCCTCCATCAGAAGAGGCACCATCCTTAACTTCTAAAATCCATTCACCTAAAACAGATTCGCCATTTAATGAAGCCAAAGAACCTAACGGCCTAACACTACCTTCAATTGCCGCATTAGCTCCACTGCCACATACAAAACTTGGACTATCATCATCAAAAACAGCATTAATATCCTGAAAATCACCACAAGAATTGGAAGTTAACACCACTCTTGTTCCTTGAGGAGATATTAGACTTATTGTTAAATCGCTTAAAAAACTATGTGCAATATCTACACTAACATTAACATCTGTAATTGGTAAATCGTCTAAAAAAGTAATTTTAGACTGTAGCACAGACGTACCTACAGTTGGTATTGTTTTTGGTAAGTCTTGAGCCTGTTTAGTATTACAACTAACTAAAGCCGTAGTAAAAGTATATGCAGGTCCAAAAGTACCTTCGGCACATAAACTTTTTGGCTTAACACGCCAGTAATATGTTGTTTCTGCCAACAAATTAGTAGGTCTATAGCTTGTAAAAGGAGTAGATTTAGTTTCTATTATATTTGCAAAAGCTGCATCTGTAGCTATTTCTAAATCATAAGAAGAGTACGCTACGTTTTCTTCCCACAGTAATGTTTCGTTCATATTAACACCAGCTGCACCATTACCTGGAGAAATTAACCCTACATCTGCAAAACTAGTATTGCCAATTACTAAGGTAACAACCACTCCTGTAGTGTTAGAAACCGAGTTAGAAAGTACAGTAAGCTCATAAGTTCCTGGCGCTACATTTTGGGTGTTAGACAAAGTAAGGTCTACATCTGTATTATTGGTATCTGCTGTAGGCGCAGAAAATGAAACACCTAAGTTTGCTGGCGCTCCAAAAACACTAAACGTAGAGGTCTCATCAAAACCATTATTAACAGTATACTTAAAAGGTATTACCACGTTGCTAGGCTGACAAACGTTATAAGTTAATTTTTCAAACTCTAAATTAACATCTGAGGTATTTATTGTAAAGTTAGATGAATTTATTGCGTAATACACATTATCTGTAGGCATTACACGTATTCTAGCTGTTGTTGTTACCACATTGGGTATTTGCACTATGTGCGAACCATCATTGACTACATTCTCTGCCAATAAGGTAGGGAAAGACAAACCAGAATCTATAGACAAATATATATTTACCGTTTCTGTATTAACAGGCGCTGCATTAGTACCGGCAACATCCCAAGTTACCAATTGCACAGAGCCAGATTGGTAAACAACATTAGAACTTTGTGATGTTACAGCAAATGGCCCAGCTGCATTAACAACCCTAACATTCATAGTTTCAGAGGCTACTTGTCCGCCACCTACTGCATTGTCCCTTACTGTAAATGCAAAATTTAAATCTCTTTCTACATCAGAAACTGTTTCCCAAGAAGAACCCTCAGATGGGTTTGTTTGTGTTAAATTACCCTGTATTACACGTTCTATTTTAGGAAAATAACGCTCTTTTTCTGTACTTGGCTTTAAAGATCTAAAATTTGCTCCACTAGGATTTTCTGGCCCAAAGTTAGTACGTGTTACTACTCCGTTATCTATTTGTTCCCAGGAGTACGTTAACAAATCGCCTGTATCTAAATCTGTTGCCTCACCAGACAATACAAACGGTGTAGATTTAGGGATAATATAGTTAGATAAAGGACTTATAACTGGCGGATTATTGGTAATTGCAGTATTTACGCCACAACTTAAACCACTAACATATTCTGCTATCTGAAAAATACTATAATAATGAAAATAATCATCTCCATTGCTCTGTACATTATTGCCATCTGCAATACCTGCATACCCCATTATTGTAGATCCACTTGCTGGTTCTGCTTGCACTAAAGTACCTTCTGAATCAAAAGACCAGGTATGGTTAGCCCCAAATTGATGCCCTATTTCATGTGCAACAAAATCTACATCAAATAAATCTCCTTCTGGTGTACTGCGAGAAGAGTATGCTCTACCTTTCCAATTGTCGTCACAAACAGACCCAACAGTACCTGCATTACCGCCGTTTGGTCCTTGATGAAAAAGGTGTCCCACATCATAATTAGCAGCACCTATTACTGTAGAAAATGTATTTTGCGCTTGCGTATTTAAACTACCAGAGTACGGATCTGTTGTTGCATCTGTATAAATTACCTCATCTGTATTTGCTACTAGTTCTAAATGTATTCCTAAATCGGTCTCAAAAACCTGATTTACCCTAGTTAGTGTTGCATTTATTGCTGCCAATGCATCTGCCACGCTACCACCATGATAAGCTGTGTACTCACCAGATGCAGAAATAGCTATTCTGTATGTTCTTAAAGTTTGGTCGTTTATTTGCTTAGCTGCAGACGCTTTTTTACTTGTAGCTATTACAGATTCTGTTTCACAAACAAACGCATCTTTATGCTGGTGTGCACTTGCTTTGTATATAACGTATTCTCCTTTGTTTTGCTTTGTAGGCTGCATATAAGTTGCTTCTTCCTTATCTGCATTCACCATCATACTTTGTATACCCTTGTGAGAAATACTAAAACGTATTCTTTGGTTAGGATTTACAACTCCTTTACCTATGTATGACTTAATATTAGGATATTTTGCAGCCAAACCTGGAGCAAAAATTGCATGTTCTTCCACATAAAAAGCTTTTAGTTCTGCGTTAGCATCAGGAAAATACATTACTTTTTTTCCTTTAGCACTTATATTTGGCTGTAAAGAAGCAGAAAAAGAAGATTCATCTAAATAAAACGTTTTTGCTTTATTTACATCTATATTTTGTATAGTTTTAGACGCTAAATTATGTTGTAAGCTACCAGTTTTCCAATAATTCTGTTGTGCAAAACCGTAAAAGCTACCAAATAATATGGTTATTGAAAAAACAAGGCGTAGTTTTGTAATCATTAAAAGCAATTTAATATTCAAAAATAGTCTTTTTATTATTTTAGTCTCGTGATAACAATTAAAAGCATTACAAAATTCGACAAAGCACACGCTACAGTTATTACAATTGGTACTTTTGATGGTGTACACATTGGCCATAAAAAGATACTAGAAAGACTCATAAATAGTGCCAAACTATTAGAAATAGAAAGTACTGTGCTTACTTTTTTCCCGCATCCTAGAATGGTTTTGCAACAAGATAGTAATATTAAATTACTTAACACTATTGAAGAAAAAGAAATGATACTAAGCAACTTAGGCTTAGATTTTTTAATTATTCATCCTTTCTCTAAAGAATTTTCTAGGCTTAGCGCAATAGAATTTGTTCGTGACATCTTAGTTAATAAACTCAATACCAAAAAAATTATTATAGGATATGACCATAGATTTGGGCGTAACCGTAATGCAGATATTAACGACTTAAAAAATTACGGCACTACGTTTGATTTTAATGTAGAGGAAATTACCGCACAAGAAATTGATGACGTATCTGTAAGTTCTACAAAAATTAGAAAAGCATTAGCAGAAGGCGATGTTAGCAAAGCCAACAGTTACCTTGGCTACAATTATATGTTAACCGGTATTGTTACCAAAGGTAAAGGCTTAGGGAGACAATTAAATTTTCCTACTGCAAATATTTATATAAAAGAAGAGTACAAATTAATACCTAAAAATGGTGTGTACGTAGTTAAAGCCAAATTAAACAATTCTACTGTTTTTGGTATGATGAATATTGGCTACAACCCTACTGTTAACGGAACAGAAAAAACCATTGAAGTAAATTTCTTCAATTTTAATGATGATCTTTACGGCAAAAAAATACAGGTAGACATTTTAGAGCGCATTAGAGATGAAGTAAAGTTTGACTCTATTAACGATTTAAAAGTTCAGCTTACAAAAGACCAAGAAACTGCTACTAGTTTAATTGCTAAACTATGACCACTTTCCTATTTAAAAAAATAGACAATGCCGGCTTAATTCTATTTAGAATATTTTTTGGCATGCTTATAAGTTTAGAGTCCTTTGGAGCTATACTTACTGGCTGGGTAAAGGCCAACCTTGTAGAACCTACTTTTAATTTTTCTTTTATTGGTTTTGAGTGGCTAAATATTATTACTGGCCCTAGTATGTATGCCTATTTTATTATTATGGGTATTACTGGTATTTTTATTTCTGTAGGATACAAATACAGGTACAGTATGCTTGCCTTTGCATTGTTATGGAGCTGTGTGTATTTAATGCAAAAAACATCATACAACAACCATTATTACCTATTAATGTTAATTTCTTGGATAATGGTGTTTTTCCCAGCTAACACAGACCTTTCTGTAGACGCTAAAAATAATCCAGAACTACGCACTACCAAAATGCACGCATATTATAAATATATAATTGTACTACAGCTAACCATTGTATACACATATGCTTCTGTAGCCAAATTGTATGCAGACTGGTTAGACTTTGGCTTTATAAAAGTGCTAATGCAAAACAAAGCAGACTATTTTTTAATTGGCGAGTTTTTACAACTTGCTTGGGTGCACAAAATTGTAGCTGTTTTTGGTATTTTGTTTGATTTACTTATTATTCCTGCATTATTATGGAAACCTAGCCGAAAAATTGCTTTTATTTTAGCTATCTTTTTTCACTTGTTTAACTCTATTGTTTTTCAAATAGGCATTTTCCCGTACTTAGCTTTGGCTTTTACAGTTTTCTTTTTTGAGCCACAAAAACTTAGAGATATCTTTTTTTTAAAAGAGAAAAAATACAAAGTACATACACTTGCCCCGCCAAAACACAAAAAACTTATTGTAGGTATTTGGGTTATCTATTTTTTATTTCAGTTGGGGTTACCCATAAGACATCATTTTTTTAAAGACAATGTTTTATGGACCGAAGAAGGGCATAGACTTAGTTGGCGTATGATGCTACGTTCACGTTCTGGAAGTGTTACTTTTACTACAGTAGACAAAGACACAAATGAAAAAAAGCGAATTAATTTAAACAACTATCTTACTAAAAAACAACGCAGAAAAATTGGAGCATATCCAGATTTTATTTGGCAATTTGCACAACATTTAAAAAAAGAAGCCAAAAAGGAAAATAAAAATATTGCTGTATACGTAAACTCTAGAGTTAGCATTAACGGTAAACCATACCAACCTTTTATAGATCCTAAAGTAGATTTAGCACAAGAAAAATGGCATCATTTTAAGCACAATAATTTTATTTTACCTAGTCCAAAATAAATTACAAGCACTAAACTCTTCAAGTTTTACGCATTCTCTTTTGCGCAATCCCTTTTTACCATTAAATTTGCTTTTAAAATTTAAATAAATGCTACAGCTTCAAGCTATCCGAGAACAAAAAGACGAGATTATTATCGCCCTAAAAAAGCGTAATATAGATGCAGCTCCTTTGTTAGAAAACGTACTTTCATTAGATGAAAAACGTAGAGATGCACAAACCAAATTAGATAACACACTTGCAGAGAGCAATAAGTTGTCTAAAGAAATTGGTATGCTTTTTAAGTCCGGAAAAGCATCTGAAGCAACAGTTTTAAAAGAGCGCACCGTTGTTTTAAAAGAAGAGTCTAAAACATACCAAGAAGAATTAAATACGGTTGCTGAGGAATTACAAAGTTTACTGTACCAAATTCCTAATGTACCACACCCTAGTGTACCTGCAGGAAACACAGATGAAGATAATGAGGAAATTTTTAGAGAAGGAGATATTCCTGAATTAATAGAAGGTGCTTTACCACACTGGGAACTAGCTAAAAAATATGACATTATAGATTTTGAACTTGGTGTTAAAATTGCTGGTGCTGGTTTTCCTGTTTATAAAGGAAAAGGTGCTAGATTACAACGTGCACTTATTGCTTACTTTTTAGACAAAAATACAGCCGCTGGTTACCAAGAAATTCAGGTTCCGCATTTGGTAAATGAAACTTCTGGTTACGGAACAGGTCAGTTACCAGACAAAGAAGGGCAAATGTACCACGTTACTGCAGATGATTTATACTTAATACCAACTGCAGAAGTACCTGTAACTAACATTTTTAGAAACACTATTGTTAACCAAAAAGATTTTCCTATTACATACACAGGTTATACACCTTGTTTTAGGAGAGAAGCTGGTAGCTATGGTGCGCACGTGCGTGGCTTAAATAGATTGCACCAGTTTGATAAAGTAGAACTTGTACGCGTAGAGCACCCAGACAATTCGTATGCTGCTTTAGATGGTATGGTAGAACATATAAAAGATATTTTAAGAGAATTAAAATTACCATACAGATTGTTACGCCTTTGTGGCGGAGACCTTGGTTTTACATCTGCTCTTACGTTTGATTTTGAAGTGTTTTCTACAGCACAAGACCGCTGGTTAGAGATTAGCTCTGCGTCTAACTTTGAAGCATACCAAGCTAACAGACTTAAACTACGTTTTAAAGATGAAAACGGCAAAAGCCAATTTGCACATACCTTAAACGGAAGTTCTTTAGCTTTACCACGTGTTTTAGCAGGGATTTTAGAAAATTACCAAACAGAAAAAGGCATTAAAATACCAGATGTTCTTGTGCCTTATTGTGGTTTTGACATGATAGATTAAGGTTCTTTAACAAGAACTTCTTATATTCTTGGTATCTTTACTAAAAAATAGATTTCTTGAGAATATTTATACTTATACTAGCCTGCTGTTTTGCGCAACTTTCCGTTGGGCAAAACAGCTTTTTAGCTAAACAGTATTATGATGATGGTGATTTTGACAAGGCAGTAGTTTTTTACGAGAGATTAGTAAAAGAAAACCCAAGAAGATCTGACTATCAAACGTTTTTAATTAGTTGCTACCAACAGTTAGAGCGTTATTCTGATGCCGAAAAACAAATTAAAAAAAACTTAGATTCGCCCAACCCAATACCTGTTTATTATATAGACTTAGGACACAATTATACCCTACAAGGCAATAATGAAGAGGCCAAAAAATATTATGATTTGGCCTACTCAAAAGTAGAAGAAAACCCAAGAAACGGATACGGCTTAGCATATAAATTCCAAAACTACTCGCTTTTAGAGTATGCTGCAAAAACATACAACAAAGCAATGGAATTAAATCCGGCTTTAGATTTTAATTTTCAGTTAGCACGTATTTATGGGGAACAAGGTAATGTAGAGAAAATGTTTACCAGTCTACTAAATATAGTTGCTAAAGATCCTAATAGAATGTCTTCGGTAATACGTAATTTAGACGATTTTATTACCACAGATTCTGATAACAGAAACAACACAATACTAAAAAAACTTATTCTTAAAAACGCACAAAGAAGTCCGGATATTATTTGGAATGAAATGCTAAGTTGGCTTTTTATACAGCAAAAACAATTTTACAGTGCTTTTAGTCAAGAAAAAGCAATTTACAAACGCTCACAAGACAACAGCTTAAGAAGATTACAAACATTAGCTAATATTTGTGTTGATGAAAACGAAAAAGAAACTGCACAAGAAATTTATAATTACATTGTAGTTAACAGCCCTAGGGTAGATAATGTAAAATTATATGCAGAATTGCAAAGGATAGCATTAGACTTAGACTTGTCTAACAACAAAAATACAGATGCTACACAAAAAGCATTTGCTGCATTGCTAGAAACTTATGGTTACAAACCACACAGTATAATGTTACAGCTTAGGTACGCTAACTTTTTAGCTTTTAAAAAAGATGAAACAGAAGAAGCTACATCTGTATTAAAAAAAACACTAGAACTACAGCTTAACAGGTATGAAGAAGCTAAAATAAAAATGGCTTTAGCAGATATTTTGGTATACAACAAGAGGTTTAATGAGGCCTTAATTTATTACACACAAATACAAAAAAACCTAAAAAATGATGTTTTAGCTCAAAACGCGCGTTTTAAGGTTGCAAAAGCAAGTTTTTACAAAGGAGATTTTGACTGGGCTTTAGCACAATTAAAAGTGTTACGCAGTTCTACATCTCAACTTATTGCAAATGATGCTATGCAACTTAGCCTTTTAATTTCTGACAACAGCTTGCAGGACTCTACCGAAACAGCCTTAAAAAAATATGCTACTGCAGATTTATTAGCCTATCAAAATAAAACCACAGAAGCAATAGCAGCTTTAGATGATATTTTAGAAAATCACAAAGGAGAAAAAATTGAAGACGAAGCTCTGCTAAAACAAGCAGAACTACTTATACAACAACAAGAGTACGAGAAAGCAGAGCTTAATTACCTAAAAATTATAGAATTTTATAAATCAGGAATTTTAGCAGACGATGCACACTATGCCTTAGGCGAGTTGTACCGTACAATACTGTACAAACCAGAAGAAGCTAAATACCATTACGAGAAAATAATATACGGCTACCAAGACAGCTATTTTTTTCCTTTAGCCAGAAAAGAGTTTAGAAAACTTAGAGGAGACGCTATAAATTAGTTATAGCTTTGCAAACTGTACAAAAATAAACATTACACTAAAAAAAAGACTATGTATATATACAACGTAACCATTAATGTAGAGGAAGAAGTGCACGATAAGTGGTTGTCTTGGATGAAAGAAACACACATACCAGATATGTTAGCAACTGGTAAATTTACTGGCGCAAAAATGTGTAAGGTTATTATAGAAGAAGAAATGGGAGGTGTAACATACTCTGTACAATACAGCACACCAAACAAAGAAACTTTAGACGTTTATTATAAAGATGATGCAGATAAACTACGCCAGGAAGCAAACAAGCTTTTTGCTGGCAAGTTTGTAGCTTTTAGAACAGAGTTAGAAGTTATTGGAGAAGCAGTATTAACTCCTGCAAAAAAATAAAACTACCTTTTGCAAAAAACAAAGTTTTAAACAATTAGCTACATAATTATGTCTAAAAAAAAGAAAGAATTTTTCAAGAAAAACAAGGCCCAACGTAAAAATGATAGTCCAGTTAAGGCTAAAAAACACCTTGGCCAGCATTTTTTGACAGATGAAGCTATTGCCCAACAAATTGCAGAAACACTAACTCATAATGGGTATACTAATGTTATAGAAATTGGTCCGGGTACTGGTGTACTTACCAAGTACATTTTAAAACATGATTTAAATTTAATAGCTATGGATTTAGATACTGAATCTATAGCATATTTAAATCAGAATTTTTTACTAGAACACCCAGAACTACTTAACCGAAAAGGTACATTTAAAGTTGTGGAGGCAGATTTTTTAAAACAAGATTTAACTACCATTTTTGGCGACGAACAATTTGCAATAAGTGGCAACTTCCCGTATAACATATCTACACAAATTGTATTTAAAACATTAGAGCATAAACAGCAAATACCAGAGTTTACAGGAATGTTCCAAAAAGAAGTTGCAGAGCGCATTTGCTCTAAAGAGGGCAGCAAAGCATATGGTATTTTATCTGTATTAACTCAAGCTTACTACCACGCAGAATATTTATTTACAGTACCGCCAACTGTTTTTAATCCGCCACCAAAGGTAGATTCTGGCGTACTAAGACTAACACGTAAAGAAAATTTAGACATTGGTGTAGATGAAAAATTACTATACCGTGTTGTAAAAGCAGTTTTTAATCAGCGTAGAAAAACCATTAGAAACAGCTTAAAAACCTTTGAACTTTCTGATAATTTAAAAGAAGACCCTATCTTTGGCAAACGTCCAGAACAATTAGCCGTTGAGGATTTTGTAGCACTTACAAAAAAGATAGCCAATGACACCGTTTAAATTAACAGACGAATTTTTACAGCATATAGAAACATTAATTTCCAATCAAAAAGACGCAGATATTCAGCTTCTTTTAGAGGAAATACACTATGCAGATATTGCCGAAATAGTTAATGAGCTTAATACTGATGAGGCTACTTATATAATTAAATTATTAGAGAGTGATAAAACCTCTGATATTTTAACGGAGCTAGATGAAGATGTAAGAGAATCTATTTTAGGAAACTTATCTACCAAGGAAATTGCAGATGAGCTTAATGAACTAGATACAGATGATGCCGCAGATATTGTTGCAGAGTTACCACAAAACATTGTACAAGAGGTAATATCTGAACTAGAAGACAGGGAACATGCAAAAGACATTGTAGATCTTTTACGATATGATGAGTATTCTGCAGGTGGATTAATGGCAAAAGAGCTTGTAAAAGTAAATGTAAACTGGAACGTGCTTACTTGTGTAAAAGAAATGCGTGCACAAGCAGAAAATGTGACTAGAGTACATTCTATTTATGTAGTAGATGATGAAGAAAAACTCAAAGGAAGGTTATCATTAAAAGATTTACTTACCACATCTACAAAAACACACATTAAAGATGTGTATATCCCAAAAGTAGACTCTGTTTCTGTAAACGAAAAACCAGAGGAAATTGCAAAAATAATGTCTAGGTATGACCTTGAAGCTATACCTGTTGTTGATGAAATTGGCAGGCTAGTTGGAAGAATTACTATTGATGATATTGTAGACGTAATTAAAGAAGAAGCAGATAAAGATTATCAGATGGCTGCAGGTATATCTCAAGATGTAGAAGCAGATGATAGCATATTAGACTTAACAAAAGCACGTTTACCTTGGTTAATTTTAGGCCTTTTTGGAGGTGTAGGTTCTGCCACTATTATGGGTACTTTTGAAGGTGTTATAAATGGCCATATTTCGCTACTATTATTTACACCCTTAATTGCCGCTATGGCTGGTAATGTTGGTGTGCAATCTAGTGCAATTGTTGTGCAAGGTATTGCCAACGATGATTTAAAAGGCAGTATGGTAAATAGGCTTATAAAAGAAATACTTTTATCTGCACTTAATGGCACTATACTAGCCATTATACTTTTTTGTTTTGCTTGGCTTATGGAGGGCGATGTTAAAATGGCATTTGCCATATCTATATCATTAATAGCAGTTATTATTGTTGCTGGTATTATTGGTACGTTTGTACCTATTTTTTTACACAAAAGAGGTATAGACCCTGCCATTGCTACAGGACCATTTATTACAACCAGTAACGATATTTTTGGTATTATAATCTATTTTTCAATAGCTAAAATGTTCTTATAAAACATAAGCTGTATCATTCTTAATTTCTTCTAACACAAAAGAACTTTGCACGTTAGATATACCCTTAATTACAGATAATTTATCTAATACAAATTGTTGGTACTGCGTCATATCACTAACAGCAACTTTTAGTAAAAAATCATAATTACCAGACAAGTGTTGGCAGCTCATAATTTCTGGCAAATGGGCCACATTATTTTTAAAATTATCTATTAACTCTCTAGAGTGTGTTGCTAGTGTAATATGGCAATACACTTTTATGGCTTTATTTATTTTTTCTTCATTAAGCAGGGCAACATAACCCTTAATATAATTTTGCTGCTCTAACTTTTTTATACGCTCAAAGGTAGGAGATACTGTTAGTCCTATTTTATCTGCAATTTCTTTAGTGTTCTGTTTTGCATTTTGTTGCAATAACATTAGTATTTTTTTGTCTACAGCATCCATACCAGTATATTTTTTTGTTAAGCCGATAAAATTTAATCAAAATTAGAATAATACTATTGAAAATAACCACATATGCAGTATAATTTATCAAACTAACAACAAATTAAAGACACTTTGCCTGAAAATACTAATTTTACAGCATTAAAACCTACGCTACTACTATGTATAAAAACATATCAGAAAAAGACACAGAACGTCTTCATAAATTAAAAGAAAATATAGAACAAGCCAGAGATTCATTTTTAGGTTACCCTGTATCTAAAGATTTTAATTACGCTGAGCTTAGTAGTTTTTTACAATATCCAATAAACAACTTAGGAGATCCGTTTGAAGATGGCACGTATAAGGTACAAACCCACGAAATGGAAAAGGAAGTTGTTGCATTTTTTGCTAAACTATTTAGAGCACAACCAACAGATTATTGGGGCTATATAACCAATGGTGGCTCTGAAAGTAACTTATATGGTTTGTATTTAGCAAGAGAATTATATCCAAAAGGAATGGTGTATTACTCAGAATCTACACATTATAGTGTGCGTAAAAATATTCATTTATTAAATATTCCTAGCATCATTATTCGTTCTCAAAAAAACGGAGAAATAGATTATGAAGATTTTGAAAATACGGTAAGAATGAATCGTCATAAACCAGCAATTGTACTTACCACTTTTGGCACTACAATGAAGGAAGCTAAAGACGATGTTTCTAAAATAAAAGGCATTTTAAAAAACTTAGCTATACAAGACCATTACATACATTGTGATGCTGCATTATCTGGCACATACGGTGCATTTATGGAGCCACGTATACCGTTTGACTTTAAAGACGGTGCAGATAGTATATCTATAAGTGGACATAAATTTATAGGCTCGCCAATACCATCTGGTGTTATAATAACAAAGCGCAGTAACAGAGATCGTATAGCAAAAGGCATCTCTTATATTGGCTCTTTAGACACTACAATTACAGGATCTAGAAATGGTCATAGTCCGTTATTTTTATGGTATGCACTTAAAAAATTAGGTGTAGATGGCTTAAGAGCACGTTACCAAAAAAGTTTAGAAACAGCTGTTTATTGTGAAAATAGGTTAAAAGAAATTGGTGTAAATGCTTGGCGAAATCCAAACGCTATTACTGTTGTTTTACCTAAAACAGCACTAGAAGTAAAACAAAAATGGCAATTAGCCACAGAGGGTAATGTTGCCCACGTTATATGTATGCCCAATGTTACAAAAGCACAAATAGACGAGTTTATTTATGATATGTCACAAGCCAGTACTATTGAAGAAGAAGAATTTGAGCTAGATTTTTAGATTAACACTACTAGTTTAGAACCCAAAAAGTCAATGGATACAATTTCCATTGGCTTTTTTTAATGTCAAATAGTTATCTTTATAGAACTACAAAGCAACTACATATGACAAAAAACCTTTTACATATTTGTGTCTTATTACTTTTATTTAGTGCGTGTAAACCTAAAAACAAACCTGCTACCGCAACAGATAACACAAACCATAATACAGCAAGTAGCTCGCCTACAAAGATTAACAATACAGCTTTAATTATTTTAGGAACGGTACAAGATGCAGGGTCACCACAAATAGGCTGTAAAAAAGACTGTTGCAAAAACTTATTTACAAACCCAGATCCAAACAGAAAAGTAGTTTCATTGGGTGTTGTAGACAACCAAAACAAAGCCACATTTTTGTTTGAAGCCACACCAGATATTGCAACACAAGTAAAGGCCTTAAAAAACAGTGCTAATTTTAATGCACAAGAAATTCCTACTGGTATTTTTTTAACACACGCACATATTGGTCATTACGCAGGTTTAATGTTTCTTGGGAAAGAAGCTATGAATGCTAGTAACACACCTGTTTATACTATGCCAAAAATGAAAACTTTTTTAGAGGAAAACGGTCCTTGGAGTCAGCTTGTTGCAAATAAAAACATAGCTATTAAAGCAACAGAAAACAACCAAACACTAAAACTTACCTCTAATTTAAAGGTGGTTCCGTTTACAGTGCCACACAGAGATGAGTTTTCGGAAACCGTAGGCTATACTATAATTGGGCCAAATAAAAGAGCATTATTTATTCCTGACATAGACAAATGGAATAAGTGGGGCCAAGATATTACTACTGAGATTGCCAAGGTAGATTATGCCTTTATAGATGCTACTTTTTTTGATGCTGAAGAAATAAACAACAGAGACATATCAGAAATTCCACATCCGTTTATTATAGAAAGTATGGAATTATTTAAAGAGCTACCGGCTACAGAAAAAAGCAAAATTAATTTTATACATTTTAATCATACAAATCCGGCTCTAAACATAAAAAGCACAAAGGCAAAACAAGTAATAAAAAACGGCTTTAACATTGCGCAGATTAACACTGTTTACAATTTATAAAATACCTATTAATACTATATTTACTCTAAAATTACACCTATGAAAATTAAACTGTTTTATCTTATAGCTTGTGCACTTTTCACTACAATTACCAACGCACAAACCTATGCTAAAAATGGTATGGTAGTATCAGACAATAGTGCGGCATCTAAAGTTGGCACAGAAATACTAAAAAAAGGCGGTAATGCAATAGATGCCTCTATAGCAACTGCTTTTGCACTAGCAGTTACGCACCCACAAGCAGGTAATATTGGCGGTGGTGGCTTTTTGGTTTTTATGAAGTCTGATGGCAACGCCACAACTATAGATTTTAGAGAAAAAGCACCTTTAAAAGCTACAACAGATATGTTTTTAGATAAAGATGGTAACTTAATTGCTGGTTCTAACCACAACGGGTTACAATCTGTAGGTGTACCTGGCACAGTTGCAGGTTTATATATGGCTCATAAAAAGTATGGAAAATTGCCGTGGGCTTCATTAGTGCAGCCCGCTGTAGACTTGGCAGAAAATGGTGTACCGCTATCTTACACATTATACAAACATGCTTTACACTATAAAAAAGAATCTGAATTTATGGCTAACTATTTCACCAATGAAAAAGGTGAAATAACACAAATGGATGAAATTTGGAAGCAACCAGTACTTGCCGCTACGCTAAAAGAAATTAGAGACAACGGTAAAGATGGTTTTTACAAAGGGAAAGTTGCCAAAGAAATTGCTCGTTTTATGAAAAAGAACGATGGATTAATTACACTCAAGGATTTGGCAAAATATGAAGCTGTAGAAAGAGCCCCTTTAAAAGGCACTTACAAAGGTCATGATATTTTTGTAATGCCACCACCAAGTTCTGGTGGTGTTGCACTATTAGAAATGATGAATATTATGGAGTTAGCAGATTTTAACAAAGCACCTTTTAACTCAACTCCTTACGTACATTTGGTTGCAGAAGCTATGCGTAGAGCCTTTGCAGATAGAGCAGAACATTTAGGTGATCCTGATTTTAATTTAAATATGCCTTTAGAAAAACTTACCTCTAAAGAATTTGCTAAAAATAGGTACAACAATATAGATTGGCAAAAAGCATCTGTAAGTGACTCTACCAAGTACGGACAAATTTATGATGGTACCAACACCACACATTTATCTGTTTTAGATAAAGATGGCAATGCTGTATCTTTAACATATACCTTAGAACACTCTTATGGCTCTAGATTAGGTTCTCCTAAACTTGGTTTTATTTTTAATAATGAAATGGGCGATTTTAATCCGCAACCAGGCTATACAAACAGCAAAGGCCTAATTGGCTCTGCTGCAAACATTATTAAACCAGAAAAAAGAATGCTTTCTAGTATGACGCCTACAATTGTAGCTAAAGATGGTAAGGCTGTATTGGTAATTGGCAGTCCAGGCGGAAGAACTATTATAAACACAGTTTTTCAGACAGTATTAAATGTTATTGAGTTTGATATGCCTATACATATGGCTATTGAAACTATGAAAATTCACCACCAATGGTTGCCAGATCGTATTTTATATGAAAGAGGCCTGCTATCACCAGATACCGTAAAAGCTTTAGAAGCAATGGGACACACTATGGAACCACGTGGCCAACTTGGTCGTTTAATGGGCATTACAGTTGATTCTGATAATAAAGTCTATGTAGGAGCATCAGACTCATCTAGTCCAGATGGTGGTGCTGTTGGTTATTAATTTTAATACATTTTATTTTGAAAACTATTAACCTACAAGAAAAACAAAGTAAGTTTAACAAACAGTGGCATCCGCACCAAATTGCTGTTGTAGACAATATGCAGGTACTTTTAGCCAAATTAAAGGGCGACTTTGTTTGGCACGCACACGAGAATGAAGATGAACTTTTTCAGGTATTAAAAGGCACACTTTATATGCAATTTAGAGACCGTACAGAAATTGTAAAAGAGGGTGAAATAATTGTGGTACCAAAAGGCGTAGAACATTGCCCTAGAACAGAAAACGATGAAGTTGTAGAGGTATTGTTGTTTGAAAAACTATCTACCTCACATACAGGCAATGTTATTGACAAAAAAACACAAACTGAATATCCAAAAATATAATAATGAAAGTATTGCATTTAGATAAAAATCATCCTTTAATAATAGAACAATTTAAAGGTTTTGGTTTTACAAACGATGTAGATTATACCGCAACTAAAGAAGAAGTAGAAGCTATAATTCATAACTATGAGGGCTTAATTATACGCAGTAGATTTCCGTTAGACAAAACATTTTTAGACAAGGCAACCAATTTAAAATTTATAGGAAGATTAGGTGCTGGTCTAGAAAATATTGATACAGATTACGCTACCCAAAAAGGCATTTTTTTAGCCTCTGCACCAGAAGGCAACCGTAATGCTGTTGGCGAACATACATTGGGGATGATTTTATCTTTGTTTAACAAACTAAACAAAGCAGACAAAGAAGTCCGTAATGGAAAATGGGACAGAGAAGGCAACCGAGGAATTGAATTAGATGGCAAAACTGTGGGTATAATAGGCTATGGTAATATGGGCAATGCATTTGCAAAAAAATTACGTGGTTTTGATGTAGATGTTATCTGCTATGACATTAAAGATGGTGTTGGAAACGAAAATGCAACACAAGTAGACTTAGAAGAATTGCAACAAAAAGCAGATATTTTAAGTTTGCATGTACCACAAACACAGCTTACAAAAAATATGATAACAGCGAATTTTATAAATGGTTTTAAAAAACCGTTTTGGTTATTTAATACTGCACGTGGCAAGTGTCTTGTAACGGCAGATTTAGTAACTGCATTAAAAGAGGGTAAAATATTAGGCGCAGGACTAGATGTTTTAGAGTATGAGAAAGCTTCTTTTGAACATATGTTTACAGATAACGAGCTACCAGAAGATTTTGAATATTTAATAAAATCTGATAACGTATTACTTAGTCCGCACGTAGCTGGCTGGACGGTAGAAAGCAAAATTAAACTTGCGCAAACAATTGTAGACAAGGTTAAAGCTAAATTTTTGTAAATTTAAAAGTGAACCAAAAGAACAGCAGATTATGCAATCTAAAGCAACAACACCAGACCAATATATAAATGAGTTACCAGAAGAGCGCAAAGAAGCTGTATCTAAAATTAGAGAAACAATTTTAAACAATATTCCTACTGGTTTTACAGAAACTATGAGTTATGGTATGTTAGGCTATGTTGTACCACATACTTTGTATGCAGATGGCTACCATTGTGATCCTAAATTGCCGCTCCCCTTTATGAATGTGGCATCGCAAAAAAACTTTATAGCATTGTACCATTCTGGTATTTATGCAGATCCAGACTTGTTAAATTGGTTTACTACAGAATATCCTAAGCATTGCAAACGCAAGTTAGATATGGGCAAGAGTTGTATCAGGTTTAAAAAGTTAGATGATATCCCATACGAGTTAATTGGCGAACTGGCTACAAAAATGACAGTACAACAATGGATAGATTTATACGAGAAAAACACTAAAAAATAAAACCAATATGAAGAATAGAGTTACAGGTTTAGGAGGTTTCTTTTTTAAAACAGAAGACCCAGATAAAATAAAGCAATGGTACAAAGAAAGATTAGGTCTGGATACAGACCGCTATGGTTGCACTTTTTGGTGGAAAGATAAAGAAGGAAAAGACTGTAGTACACAATGGAGCCCTATGAAAAATGACACTACGTATTTTGAACCAAGCAAATCTTCTTTTATGATGAATTTTAGGGTAGAAAACTTAGTAGAGTTATTAGAAGTACTAAAAGCAGAAGGCGTTACAATTGTTGGTGAAATTGAAGAATATAGCTACGGTAAATTTGGATGGATACTGGACCCTGACGGAAATAAATTAGAATTATGGGAGCCAATAGACGAAGCTTTTAAGTAATAATTAAAAAAAATTACTACATTTAACCCACAATTAAATTAAACCAACACACAAAAATTATGTCAGAAGAAAACAAAGATTTTAACACAGAAGCAAAAGAAACTGCTAATGAATTCTCAGAAGGTCTAAACAATATGGCTAATAACGAAAATAAGAAAATGCTTGCAGGTATTTTAGGTATTCTATTCGGTTATTTAGGAATTCATAAATTTATATTAGGCTACCAAAAAGAAGGTATTATTCAAATAATAGCAAGTGTGGTAACTTGTGGTGCAGCAGGAATTATAGGATTTATTGAGGGTATTATATACTTATTAAAATCTGATGAAGATTTTTACAACACTTACCAAGTAGGTAGAAAGCCTTGGTTCTAAAGAATTAAAAAAACTACAATACACTAAGGCTATCTATTTTTTAGATGGCCTTTTTTATTTTACAGACTCATAGTTTAAGGGCAATGTATTTGCTATTCTAAGCAAGCCCATATCACCACCAAACAACACCACATCTACAGGAGAGTGGTTGCCGTAAGCATCTATATAAAAAGGGTTTTGAGTTACAACAACAAAAGAATTGCTCCACCTATTATACAGTATATTTAATCGCTCTAAAGACTGAACTACTTTAGCGCTACCATCTTCTATTTTTTCTACTTTGTAATAGTCATAAGGGTTTACCTCTAAGCTTTCTTTAAAAATTCTAAAATTTTCTTCTGTAAGTCTCTTTGCAGACAAAGCCCTCATAAAATGCAATGTAGATCCCAAATAGGTAATTTCTCTATTTTTAACGTACTTACGTTTTACCTTTTTGTTTATCTCTGTAAATAATGCTGTACCTGCGTAAAATACAGACCCTTTAAGTCTAAAGCCATTAACATTAGTTTTATATCGAACCTCAAAATCTTGCAAATAATACGATAACTTATACCCTAAAAACTTATTTACTACTATAATAGGTTTATTTGCATAAGCGTAAAGAACATCTTCTTTTTTACTGTAATACAAGCGTATGTCATCTTCATTTAAAATTTTACATTTTTGCGCAGGTAAAGTAGTTCCTAAAAATTGATTTCTAAAGATGCGTAACTTCTTTTCCCTACTCCAAGTATCGGGTTCTAAAACAACTTCATTTAATTGCTCTACTTCTTCTTGTAAATAAATAGTGCCAAGATCTTTTTTACCTACTGCACTTATAATTTTATTTTTATAACCAAAGTAACTTATAACAAGTGGCGCTGTGCTATTTTTTTCTGTAGAAATACTAAAATATCCTTTTGTATTGGTAACTACACCAATTGTGGTACCATCATAAAATACAGAGGTACCAACTAGGGGTTCTTTAGTATTTGCATCTAAAACATAACCCGTAAGTGTTTGCTGTGCGGTGACTTTTAAAAAAACAAATGCAAATAAAAAAAAGAGTGTTGTTTTCATTTGCATTTAATATTATTCTGCCTGTTCGTTATTGTGTAGTTTCTGCTCTAATTCTGCCTGAAATTCTTCCATAACAGGCTTTACTGTACTCTCTGGTATATCTGCAATTTTTATATACATTAAACCATCTACAGAGTTGTTAAAAAGCGGATCTACATTAAAAGCTACCACTTTTGCATTTTGTTTAATGTATTTTTTAATTAAAACTGGTAATCTTAAATTTCCTGGTTCTACCTCATCAATAAGTCTATCAAACTTATTTAAATCGGCTTCAGTTTCATCAAAAATAAATTCTTTATCTGCGTCTTTTAATTTTACTTTAAACTCTTTTTTAGGTCTAATGTATTGCGCCACGTAAGGATCCCAGTAGTTAGACTTCATAAACTCTATCATTAAAGATTTAGAGAAATTAGAAAACTGATTACTTATACTTACACCACCAATTAAGTATTTGTACTCTGGGTGCCTAAGTGTTGTATGCACAATTCCTTTCCATAATAAAAATAAAGGCATAGGTTTTTGCTGGTATTCTTTAACAATGTATGCCCTACCCATTTCTATGGTTTGTTTCATCATACCATACAGTTCTGGTTCTAGTCTAAAAAGATCTTGCACATAAAAGCCATCTATACCGTATTTTTTAAATATTTCTCCACCAAGTCCCATACGGTAAGCACCAACTATAGCTTTACCATTGTCATCCCAAAGAAATAAATGATGGTAGTAATTGTCAAACTCATCTAAATCTATAGCCTTGTTTGTCCCCTCTCCTATTGCTCTAAAAGTAACTTCTCTTTGCCTACCAATTTCCTGTAAAATAAATGGCATATCATCTGCTGTAGCCAAAAACACTTCATAAGATTTGCTTTGCAATAGCCTACAGTCTTTTTTACGAAGCTCTTCTATCTCTTGTTCTATAAGTTCTCTACTAATAGGTGTGGCTATTTTTTTAGGTGCCTTAGGTATTTTAAGTGTTGTAGGTACTTTATCTATTAACCTTTCTTTTTCAAAGGCATTAGATAACATATATGTTTTTCTACGTAATAGATCTGTAAAATCTACCAAGCTCTTTTGCTCATTTTGAGTTTTTACAGATATAGGCTGACCAATTCTAACCTTAATAACCCTGTTTTTTTGTGTAGTTACTTCAGACGGTAATTTAGCGGTTCTAAAAACATCACTAATTTTAGACAACCTGTAAAACAACCTGCTATTTTTTGCGTGAAAATAGATAGGTACAACAGGCACCTCTGCTTTTCTAATTAATTTTAAAGCTGTTTCCTCCCAAGGTTTATCTACAATTAATTTTCCGTCTCTGTAGGTAGAAACCTCACCTGCCGGAAAAATACCTAGCGGATGCCCTTCTCTAATATGCAGCATCGCATTTTTAAATCCGGCTAAACTACTTTTTACTTCCTTTCTACTCTCAAAAGGATTTACAGGTAATATGTAAGGCGACATTGGCTCTATTCTGTTTAACAGAAAATTAGCCATTATTTTAAAGTCTTCCCTGTGTTGTAATAGTAGTTTTAACAACAAAACACCATCTATACCACCCAGCGGGTGGTTAGATATGGTTATATATGCTCCGTCTTTTGGAAGTCTTCTAAAATCTTCCTCAGGAATCTCAAATTTAATTTGATAATGCTCTAAAATAGCATCTAAAAAAGCAGTCTCTGTTAGGTGCTTATGATTGTCATAAAAGGTATTGATACTAGAAATTTTAGTCACCTTCATTAGCAACCAACCTATAAAAGTGCCAATAAAGCCAAACTTATCTACTTTAATGGCTTGCGCAACTTCTTTTGCTGTAACTAATCCCATACATTATATTGTGATAAACAAATATAACTTATTAGTTTTAATGTAAAACAATGTTGCTTATTTTAATACCAACAACATATTACTTTACCACTAATTGCACCGTTTCTTTAGCTCTTTGCTCTAGCAATATTTCTTTACCGTTTTGTATACTATCTATTGCTTTTGCATTAAAATGACGAATAGTATATAACGATACTCCCTCTTGATGGTTTACCTTAAACTTTCCTTTTAGCTTGTTTAATAAATCTGGTAACTGATCAAACTTATTATCTACACAAACAGAAAAACTAATAGCAGAATTTTGTATTAAATCTACCTTCATTTTATGGTCATGCAACAATTTAAATAACTCACTAATACTATCTTCCACAATAAAAGAAAAATCTAAAGAAGAAAGTTTCATTAAAACCAAATCTCTTTTAATAATAAAACAAGGCACTTTTGGCTCTATTCCTTCACCTTTACCAACAGTAGTTCCTGCATCTAATGGATTTAAAAAAGATTTTACACGCAGCGGAATTTCTTTACGCTGTAAAGGCTGTAATGTTTTTGGGTGAATTACAGACGCTCCGTAAAAAGCAAGTTCTATTGCTTCTCTGTATGATATTTTGTTTAACAGCTGTGTTTCTTCAAAATACCTTGGATCTGCATTTAAAACACCTGGCACATCTTTCCAAATAGTAACCTCTGTAGCATTTAAGCAATACGCTAAAATAGCAGCAGAATAATCAGACCCTTCTCTACCTAAAGTAGTGGTAAAGTTATTATCATCACTACCTAAAAAACCTTGTGTAATGTTAAGTTTGCTTTTATCTATACCTGCAGTAATTTTTTCTTGTGTTTTATCCCAATCTACAATAGCATCTCTGTAATTGTCGCTCGTTTTTATAAACTCTCTAACATCTAACCAATTGCTTTGTATGTTAACTTGGTTTAAATAAGCACTTAATATGGTAGTAGAAAGCAACTCTCCGTACCCTACAACTTGGTCATAAACAAAGCTACGTTTTGGTGATTTGTTCCACGCTAAAAAGCCTTGTACCTCATCAAACAATACTTTTACTTTACCATAAACTTCATGTTGCTTATTATCAAAAAGATTGTCTAATATTTCTCCGTGAAAATCTATAACCTCTTGTATTGCTGCTGACAAAGCCGCTTTATCTTTAAAATATGCATTTACAATATCTTCCATTGCATTTGTAGTCTTGCCCATTGCAGAAACCACAACTAAAGTATTTGTATGCCCTACTTGTTGCAATACGTTTACAACATTTTTTACTCCCGTAGCATCTTTTACAGAAGCGCCACCAAACTTAAAAATCTTCATTCTATTATGTTATATTTTGTATTAGCTAACCTATTACCTACAGGTTTGCTATATAATTTTCAATTCCTTTTTCATCTAAATGCACAACGTCCCAATCTCTTTTTACGTCTGCACCTTTGCTTTGGTAAAACTTAATGGCAGGCTCGTTCCAATCTAAAACTTCCCAACATATACGTTTAACACCCTGACTATGGCCATACTTAATAACCTCATTTAACAACAAAGTTCCTAAACCAGAACCTCGCATTTTTTGGGTAACAATTAAATCCTCTAAATGCAAAACAGGACCTTTCCAGGTAGAGTATCTGTTGTAAACCAAAGCCAAACCAACAACTGTATTATTTGCTTCTGCAACAAAGCAGTGAAACAATTTATGATCACCAAAACCATCTAAAATTAAATCATCTACAGTAACCTCTACCGCTTCTGGTTCTTTTTCAAAAAGCGCCAATTCCTTAATTAAATTAAGCACTTGCGGCATATCTTCCTTAGTTGCATCTCTTGTAATAAACTCCATAATTATTCTCTAATAAACTGCAAAGTAACACGTTTAAGCGACTTTAAATAACGAAAACGTTGTAGTATCACAAAATTATCGATATTTGTACTTAAATAAAACACAGCTATTAATGGACAAAAAAAACAAGACTTTAGGAGAATTCATTATTGAAAACCAATCCTCATTTCAATATTCTTCTGGAGAACTTTCTAAACTGATTAACGCCATACGTTTAGCCGCAAAAGTGGTAAACCACGAGGTAAACAAAGCAGGATTAATAGACATTTTAGGAGCCGCTGGCGACACCAACATACAAGGTGAAGACCAACAAAAACTAGATGTTTTAGCAAATGAAAAGTTTATACAGACGTTAAAAAACAGAGAAATTGTTTGTGGTATAGCATCTGAAGAAGAAGATGATTTTATTAGCATTAATAGTCAAGATGAGCAACACCAAAACAAATATATTGTACTAATAGACCCATTAGATGGCTCATCTAACATAGACGTAAACGTATCTGTAGGTACTATTTTTTCTATATACCGCAGGGTAACACCAGTTGGTACACCGGTTACAATTGAAGATTTTTTACAACCAGGAGACAACCAAGTAGCAGCAGGTTACATTGTTTATGGTACATCTACAATGTTAGTATATACAACAGGTGACGGCGTAAATGGTTTTACATTAAACCCAGCAATTGGTACATTTTACTTATCGCACCCAAATATGCAATTTCCAGAAACAGGTAAAATATACTCTGTAAACGAGGGGAATTACATACACTTTCCGCAAGGTGTAAAAGATTATATAAAATACTGCCAGCAAGAAGAAGGAGACAGACCATACACGTCTAGGTATATTGGCTCATTAGTATCAGATTTTCATAGAAATATGATAAAAGGTGGCATTTATATGTACCCAAAAAGCAGCAAGGCTCATGAAGGCAAACTACGCTTGTTGTATGAGTGTAACCCAATGGCATTTTTAGCAGAACAAGCTAATGGTAAAGCAAGTGATGGTAAAGGCCGTATTATGGCTTTAAAACCAACAGAATTACACCAACGTGTACCTTTCTTTTGTGGAAGTACTAAAATGGTAGAAAAAGCAGAAGAATTTATTGCAAAAGCAAACAAATAAAACCATATTAAAAATAAAAAACGAGGCAAAAGCCTCGTTTTTTTTATACTTTAAAAATACTATTTGCTTATTTTCTAACAAGCATAGCATAATCTTCAAAATCTAATTTACCACCAAAAATAACAATAGATCTAGTAATAACTTTATCTGCAGACTCATTAGAATATCCTAAACCAATAGCATATTTTTTAATAAGTACTCTTTCATCATCATCAATATCATGATCTGCAAAAATAATTTTAAACAAATCGTACATACGCTCTAAACGTCTGTCTAAACTTGTTGGCGGATCTATTGGGTAAGCCCCTGGGTTTTTCATTACCTCTTTGTACTCAGTTTCAGTAATATCTAATTTACGTGCAAAACGGTCTAAAACAACTTTTTCTGCATCGTTAACCTCACCATCTACACTTGCTAAAGAAGCAATAGATGCAAAGTGTGCAACATTTTTTCTATGTTGACTATTACCGTATAAATCTTTAAAAGACATAATTTATTATTTAATTTAGATTGCAAATATAATTTTTTGCAATAATAGAACTTCAAAATTTTAAAATTATTTTGGGCGTTCGTTAAAACAGCTGTTTTTAACGCCGTGCTATACGTTACTAATCCTCGCAAAAAAGCTGCGGGTTATTCACTACTATCACTAACGCGGTAAAAAGCAACAACCCTGTTTTAAAATAAGATTTTACTTACATTTATAACAAAACAAACCCGTAAGTAATGAAGCATTTTATAGTACTCATCTTTTTTAGTTTAAGCATTATTAGCGCTCAAACGCAAAAAGGAAAAGCCACCTATAAACTAAAACACCCGCAAATAGATGTAGTAGACACAACAAAAAAAACTTCTACAATGGGCAACCAAATAACAGAGTCTATAAAAACAGCCCAAGAGCTTATAGCGTTTAATTTGGCATTTAATAATAAAGAGTCTGTTTTTTACAGAGAAGAAAAACTATACACAAACCTAGACAAGTTTACTAAGGGTATGATAGACATTTTAAGTAAGGGCACCTATTACAGTAATATAGCTACAAACGAAAAATTAAAATCTACCTCTTTTGATAACAAAAATTATATAGTAAATATTTACCAGCCACAACCTTGGAAAATTACAGACACAACCAAAACCATACTTGGTTATACTTGCCATAAAGCCACACTTACCAAAACAAATAAAAAAACAACAAAAGACTATACTGTAGAAGCCTGGTTTAGTAAAGATATACCCTACTATTTTGGCCCAGACGAGTACAATGGCTTACCAGGGCTTATTTTAGAACTAAAACTAAACCCTAAACAAACAATATACTGTACAAGTGTACAACTGCAGAGTAAAAAAAATAAACTACTTACAAAACCTACCGAAGGAACTTATATAAATTCTAATGAAGAGTTTGAAGACATTGTAAAAACATTAGCCTCTAAAGCAAAGCAAAAACATTAATAATGTAAACAAAAAAATAAAGAAAAAGAATACAAAATATTTTTAAACTAAAAATATAGTTTTATATTAGCAAGGTCATCATCAATAAACAACAGACTATATATGAAACATTTACTCTATATAATTTTACTACTACCTCTTATTTCTTTAGCTCAAATACATAGCGGTACCATAACCTATGGCATTACGGTAAATAAGCAAGACGATAGTAGTTACAAAGGCAAGGAAGGAGTAAAAGAAACAATGATGTTGGTAAGTAAAGCTGCTGAAAACGTAAACTACAAACTTCAGTTTAACGCAGCATATGCAAAGTTTAATGTTGACAACAGATTAGCCATAAAAGATGGTGATTTAGAAGAGTTAGCAATTATTATTTCTGGAAACAATGGAACTTATTACACATCCTTACCACAAAAAAAACAAATAATAAAAACAGATGCAGGTATACATATTGACGCTCCAATAGAAAATGAAAATTGGAAACTAACTAAAGAGACTAAAAAAATAGGAGATTTTTTATGCTATAAAGCAACGTTAGCGAAAACTGGCTCCAAGAGAAGTTTAATAGCTTGGTACACACCGGAAATACCATTTGCTTATGGCCCCAACAATTTTGTAGGAAAAATACCTGGCCTTATATTGGAGGTAAAAACTTCTATGACAACTTACAAAGCCAAGGAGATAAAACTAAACCCTAAAAAAGAAATTGTTATAAAGTGGCCTAAAGAAAAAAACAACATGACTGTTAGCGAGTATAAAAAGGCTGGTGATAAACTCTATCAAGATCTTAAAGATGAGCGTAAAAGGTAAAAATAGTATGGTTGTAAACCTTATGTTTCTAGTGTTGTGCTTAACAAGTGTAGTAGCGCAAAAAACAACATCTGGCAGCATTACGTATACAATTAATTTAGCTCCAGAATTAATTAAAAGCATTTCTAAAACAAATAACCCTAATACAAGAGCAATATTAAAAAACTCAAAAGAGGTTAGTTACGCTTTAAATTTTAATAGCAAATCATCTACCTATCAAAAAAATGAAAGCTTGTATGATGAAAGCAAACAAAAACTAAACTTAGTTGCTACTGGTGCAGGCGGAACAGGTATATTCTACTACAACACAGAAGATAACGCTTTACTTAAACAACTAACAATAGGGGGAGATACATTTTTAATTACACAAAACGCTAAAAAATGGAAGCTTTTAAATACTTCAAAAAAAATAGGGAAGTACAATTGCTACAGGGCAACTCTTTTAGATAATAACAATAAAGAAACCAAAGTAACGGCGTGGTATACTTTAGATATTCCTTTAGCATACGGCCCAAAAGATTATAATGGTCTACCAGGCATAATATTGGAGTTGTATGAAGGTAAATTCTTTTTTAAAGCATCTAAAATAGAGCTATCAAATAAAAATAAAATAATAGAAAAGCCAGTAGACGGACTTAATCTAACACAAGAGGAATTTAATAACAGGTTTAAAGGTTTTTTTGATGAAAAATAGTGTTGTAAAAATTGCTCTTATAATTAGTGCTAGTTTAGGTTTTATTTCAAATAATAGCTATGCGCAAAACGCTAAATTTCTGGAGGTTATTTATAAAAAAGAGGTTAGTTTAAAAGTTGATACTGCAAAAAACAATCCTTATCAAGTAAACTTATCTGCATTTAACACACCATTAGCAGATGCTGTAAAGGATATAAGATACAGCTTAAAAACATCAAACAATAATTCTGTTTTTAAAGTGGTAGAGAGTTTAGATAATGATTCTAAAAATAACACATTAAAAAAAGCGGCAATAAGTATTGGGGGAACAAATGGAGACTTTTACATAAACAAACAAGACTCAATAACCATACTCAACAAAACTTTGCTAGACGCTAATTTTAGAGTTCTACTAAAACCTAAAAAATGGAAAATACATAACAAAAGCAAATACATAGGAAAATACTTATGTTATAAAGCAACAACAATTGACACTGTAAACAATAGTATAGGGATTCATAAATTTAGGGTAAACGCTTGGTTTACAAATCAACTACCTCCCTATTTTGGACCAGCAGCATATTATGGCTTATCTGGTTTAATTTTAGAAGTTGAAAATGGTAAAATGAGATTAACTGCCACTAAGGTATCTTTTGTAAAACCATTTAAAATTAAAAAAAACAAATCTGGCAAATTAATTACCGAAGATGAGGATAGCTTAAATCAAATTGAAGCCGAAAAAAATATAAAAGAACATTTTAATGATGTATTCAGATAAAATGGGAAGAATTAGCAGAGGCTAGTAAGCAAAACAACTAATAGAAAACTTAGACATTATATAACTATGCAAAAAATAGTATTACTACTTATATTTTTTATTACTGTTGCCGTTTATTCTCAAATAGAAGAAGGGGTTATTGTCTACAAAATAGACATGAATAAACAACAAGCTGCTATTGATAAAGAAAAATCCTCTATGGAGCCTAAAAAATATGAATATTACTCAAATATATATAAAGCATCAAAAGAACTAGAATTCAAATTATCTTTTAATACAAAATACTCCTTGTACAATTCATTAGACAATTTAAATATTGGCAAAACAAATTTTTTTAAAGATATAGCTCTAATAATGTCTTATTACAAAGGAGAATATTACACTTCACTTTCTCAAAAAAAACAAATAATAAAAACAGATGCAGGCACAAATATTGATGCTCCAATAGAAAATAAAGAATGGAAACTAACTAAAGAAACCAAAAAAATAGGGGCATTTTTATGCTATAAAGCAACACAAGTAAAAACCGTACCTATAGGAGATGTTACTATAGTAGCATGGTATACACCGGAAATACCTTTTGCTTATGGTCCAAATAATTACGTAGGTCAACTACCAGGCCTTATATTAGAATTAAATGGCTTAATGGCTACTTACAAAGCCAAGGAGATAAAACTAAATCCTAAAAAACCAGTAGATATAAAGTGGCCTCAAAATGTTGAAGCAATGTCTATGGATGAGTATAAAAAAGCTGGTGATGAGTACTATAATAAGTTAAAGAGAGAAAAGAGATAATATAATGATGGACAAACATTTATATAAAATTATATTACTATTATTTATTTGCTCTACCTAAAATTAGGAACAAGCTAGTAAGCAAAGAAAATAGTCCTTAAAATGGTTAACATTTACAAATAACATTCTTGTTAAAATATTATGAAAAATATTTCAAAATTTATACTTGCGCCAATAATAGTTGTAGGAGCTCAGTTCTCGTCTGATGCTCAAGTAAATTTATCTCCTAAAAATACTCAAAAGGTAATACGTCAAGCTCCAGATTGTTCTAGTTTTTTTGCAGCATGTGACAATACTTACCCTAATAGCTTTAGTGCTTTTGATGAATGTATGAGACGTAATGGATGCAAGTTTAATTAATAAGTGGGGGGAAATTCTCCCACTTAATAAAAAAAATTATGAAACAAAATAGAATAAAAATAACAACACTAATATTATTACTAATTGTTAGTAATTTTTGTTGGGCTCAAAAATTAGAGGGCACAGTTAAATATGAAGGATCACTCAACAAGACTTATATAGATAGCATATTAAAAACAATTTACAATAATAAAAATATTCCTCATGCTCATAAAGAATTTGCTAAAAATGAATATGGAAGTGCTGTTGATGTAGATTACTATTTACATTTTAAAAATAATCAATCGTATTTTTATTACAATGATGCTCTAGAATTAGAAACTGGACACAACCCAACATCGAGCTTAATAGGTAAAATGCCCTTTTATAGAAATATAAAAGCAAATAATATTATAGAAATAAACCAATACGTAGGAACAATAAACAGAAAACCTCTACAATGGAAAATAACTAATAAAACAAAAAAAATTGGCAAATATGTTTGTAACCAAGCATTGGCAACTGAAACTTTATTTAGCAGACAAGGACATTATTATACAGAAAAAGTAGAAGCTTGGTTTACCACAGAAATACCTGTAAGCATTGGTCCTAAATTATATACTGGTTTACCTGGTTTAGTCTTAAAAGTTAAGACAGATAAATTTACAATGACGGCCACAGAAATAAACTTAAATCCCAGAAAAGAGATTAGCATTACAGTGCCCAATTTAAATAAAATAATTACCCAAGAACAAGCTAATAAAAAATGGGAAGAATTAGCAGAGGCTAGTAAGCAAAACAACTAATAGAAAAATTAGACATTATATAACTATGCAAAAAATAGTATTACTAATTATATTTTTTATTTCAGTTGTTATTTATTCTCAAAATAGCACCATTAAATACACGGTTTCTACCAATAAAGCACTTGGGGACAACAGTAAAGACAATACATTAAACGATGTTAATAACGCACTATTAAACACGACATTAGATTTTCAACTAACTTTTAGCACTAAAGAGTCTTTCTACGAGTTAGATGAGTTATTGGATGATGGTATAAACAGTAAAATAGCCAGTATATTTTTTGGAGCCTCAAAAAAATATTACACAAATGTAAATACCAAAGAGTTTCTTCTTCAAGCTTTAGCATACGGAGACTTATATCTAGTTTCATTAGAAAAGCCAAATTGGGTATTGAAAAAAGAAAATAAAAAAATAGGGAAATATACCTGCTACAAGGCTGTAACAGAATACACAGTAGTAAACAGCAAAGGAAATTTTATAAAAAAGGTAACCGCGTGGTATACTCCTCAAATTAAAGGAAGTTTTGGCCCTAGAGGTTATTTTGGCTTACCAGGAACAATACTAGAGCTACAGGATGATAAAATATTAATTTCTGCTACAGAAATAAATTTATTATCTAAGAAAAAAAATGAAATTAAAAAGCCCATAAAAGGAAAAAAGATATCGAAAAAAGAATATGATAATTTAAATCCACCTCTTAGGAATTAAAAACTATGAAAAAAATAGCCATTTTAATTTTAACGTTGTCTCTATATAATTCATTTTCTCAATCAAAATGTGGGATAATAGAATATGATTTTTCTATAGATTCTATAGTTAACATAATGGAAAAAAAAGGAATCAGTAAACCTTTATTATTTATGAAAAATGTAAATAATGCCGCTGAAGAAATAAAGTTGCAACTTATGTTTAAGAATCAGACAGCTGTTTTTAAGAATATAAATAATATGCGCCCAGATAACATAAATAAAACTTATTTTAATTTAGCCAAAATGTTAGCCTGTAGTAACCCTCTCTATTATAAAAAAGATAGTGTTCAAAAAAAAGTGTCTCAAAATGGTAAAGCTTATGTTGTAAATGGTAAAATAGCTCCATCAAATTGGATAATAACAAAAGAAAGTAAAAAAATAATAGGCTATAATTGCATAAAAGCTACTTCTAAAAGAATCATCAAAGGTAAAAATTTAATTACAACAGCTTGGTTTGCCCCTTCTATCAAAATTCCATACGGTCCAAACGGCTATGGTGGCTTACCTGGGGTTATTTTAGAATTAAATCTAAACGCTACCTTATACAAAGCAACTAAAATAAAATTTTTAAAGCAAGTTTCTATAGAGCCTATAGGACAGGGAAAACAGATCTCTGAAGAAGAGTATTCTAAACTAAATACAGAGCAATTAAATAAATTTAAAGAAGCAATAAAATAAATTTAAAGAAGCAATAAAATAGATAATATGTTCAAAAGCACTTCTTATGTTTGATTTGCTTGAATATATTAAAATCTTTAAATCAAATAAAAAATATGGAAAAAATCACAAAAATTATTCTGATTATATTTCTTTTCTCAAAATCTATATATTCTCAAAGTTTGAGTGGTATAGTTAAATATAGTGGAACGATAAATAAAACATATGCGGATAGCATTATAAACGTAACATCTACTAAAAAAATCCCCTCTACTCACAAAGATTTCATAGTAGATATGTATAAAAATGCAAAAGAAGTAGATCTATTTTTACATTTTAGAAATAACGAGTCTTATTATTATTTGCAAGAAAGTTTAGATGAGCTGGATAAATACAATACAACAGTTGGGGCTGTAAGTGCCATACCATATTACAGAAACTCAGCTAATAATAGCACTTATGAAATCAGCACATATGTTGGTATTGTTAAAAGAACTCCTCTTGATTGGAAAATAACTAATAAAACAAAAAAAATAGGCAAATATATTTGTAACCAAGCATTGGCAACTGAAACTTTATTTAGCAGACAAGGACACTATTATACAGAAAAAGTAGAGGCCTGGTTTACCACAGAAATACCTGTAAGTTTTGGCCCAAAATTATATACTGGTTTACCTGGTTTAGTATTAGAGATTAATAAAAATAAGATTTCTATTACAGCCACAGAAATAAATTTAAACCCCAAAAAAGGTTTAAACATTACAGTTCCCAATTTAAATAAAATAATAACCCAAGAACAAGCTAATAAAAAGTGGGAAGAATTAGCTGAGGCTAGTAAGCAAAGAAGAAAAAAATAGTTAAATTAAGTATGACTAAAAAACTATTTTTTACTTTCTACATTATTTCATTTATTGTTTACAGCCAAGAAATTACATACAAAGGCTTTGTACAAGACAGCGTGCAAAGCCCTTTACCTAATGCTAATATTTTAGCTTTTCCAGATAGTGATGATGCAGAAACGGCTTTTGCCATTACCAATGAAAAAGGTGCTTACATTTTACGTTTGCAAAAAGGTTACACCTACCAAATTAACATTAGCTACATAGGCTATAAAAAATTAGTGGTTACCACTACAGCAACAGAAAAAACCACTAAAAACTTTATTTTACAAGAAGATGTAAACACTTTAGACGGTGTAGAGGTCACCTATAAAATACCTATAGAGGTTAAAGAAGACACTACAGTTTATGATACAGATGCCTTTACCAATGGCAAAGAACGCAAACTACGAGAAACCTTAAAAAAACTACCTGGTTTAGACGTAGACAGGGAAGGTAATGTAACCTCTAACGGTAAAAAAATTACCAATGTTTTGGTAGACAACAAACCCTTTTTTACAGGAAACACCAAAATGGCTGTAAACAACATACCCGCCAATGTTGTAGACCAAATAGAGGTTATAGATAACTATAGTGAAATTGCTATGCTTAAGGGGTTGCAAGACACAGATAAAATGGCACTAAACATTAAACTTAAAAAAGATAAAAAACGCTTTTTGTTTGGAGATTTAGATGTTGCTGCTGGCCTTAAAGACAGGTACGCCATACACCCAAATGTATTTTACTACAGTCCTAAAACCAACATTAATTTTATTGGTGATGTAAACAATACTGGCGAAAAAGCATTTACGTTTAGTGACTATATGGAGTTTGAAGGCGGTTTTAGCAAAATACTGGCTGGTTCTGGCAGTATGTCTAGTTTGTTTCAGTCAGACTTTAGTCAGTTTTTAAACAACAATAATTTTAAAGAGCGTAGTCAAAAATTTGGTGCGCTTAACGTACGCCAAGCCATAAATAGCACCACAGATATTAGTGGTTATGTTATTGCATCTAAAACAGATACCGACACAGAAAACCAAACCGAGAATATTTACCAAAACAACAACGATCCTTTTACAGAAAACAGAGCCACCACTGGCAATGCCAATAACTTTTTTACCATTGGTAAAATAACACTAGATTATGACCCAACATACAAAGAGGATTTTGCATTTAATACGTTTGTAAAACTAACCAACAACAATGGTTTAAACACCATTAATACAAACAGCCCAACAAATACAAATAGCATACATACAGCTAATGATATAGATGCACTAACCTTAAAACAAAATGTAACCTATAGTCGTAAACTAACAGACAACCACACCGGTACTTTAGAGGCTACGCACAGTTATACCATAGACAAACCCAACACAAATTGGCAAACAGATAAAGAAATACTACAAGGACTAATTCCGTTACAGACAGATGATGTATATAACATACAGCAAACAAAAGAAGTAAAAACACACAGTGTAAATGCCATTGTAAAAGACTATTGGGTGTTAAACAACTACAATCACTTGTATTTTAGTTTGGGTGTAAACTCAACCTTTAACTCTTTTGTAAATGAAGATGTGCAGCTCTTAAGTAGCGGAGAAATAAACAATTTTAATACTGCCGATTTTGGCAACAATTTACAGCATAATTTTATAGACACTTATGTAGGTTTAGAATACAAATTTAGAACTGGTATTTTTACATTTAAACCTGCCGTATACCAACATTATTTTAACTGGTCTTTACATCAGTTACAAACAAAAACAACCAATACAAAAACGGTACTTACACCAGAGTTTACCACAGAAATTAAATTTAAAAACGGTGCAAAAGCAACTTTTAAATACAAAGCAAATGCTCGTTTTCCTTCTGTAAACAACCTTGCAAGTAATTTTATACTCCGTAATTTTAATTCGGTTTTTAGAGGCAATGCCAACCTAGAAAATGAGTTTTTTCATACTACAAGTTTTAATTACTCTAAAAGAAGTTTATTGCGCGGTTTATTTTACAACTTAAATGTTAGATACAATAAAAAAACAGAGCAGTTAAAAGGAGAAACGCAGTTGCAAGGCATTAACCAATTTAATTCTTTAATACTATTTACACAACCGGAGGATAGCTGGGTGTTTAGTGGTAATTTTAATAAAAGAATAAAAAAAATAAGGGCTAAATACAGAGGCTCATACAACTACAGTAATTTTTACCAGCTTGTAAACTCAGAGACACAAAAAAACACCTCTGGGAGATTCTCAAATACCGTAAGCCTAGAGACTGTTTTTAAAAAAGGCCCAAATTTAGAGGTTGGCTATACACAAACCGATAGTGACTACAACACATCTGTAGGAAAAAACAAGTATAGAAGCACCAACTTTTTTACCTATTTAGATTATGTTTTTCTAGAAAATTTTACCTTAAAAGCAGAATATAATTTTGATAATTATGTGAATAAAGACAGAAACATAGATAATACTTTTGACAATGCTATGGTTTCTCTTTTTTACCAACAAGAAGATAGTCCTTGGGGTTTTGAAATTAAAGCTACTAACCTGTTTGATACACAGTTTAAGCAAGACAATTCTTTTAGTACATTTTTAATAAGCGATAGTAAAACCTTTATTTTACCACGCATTGTTCTTTTTAAAATTAGCTACAAACTATAATTGTTTAAAATTGTAGCTTTATATTTGCAAAAAATGTATTGACTTTTGGGAAAATCTCTCATTTTAAAATCGTTGGCACAGCTTCCGCAAATGCAGAAACTGCAAACTACTATTGCCAAAAATGAAAAAAACACAACACTTACAGGTTTAACAGGCTCTGCCCTATCCTTTGTAATATCTGAAACTTTTAAAGAAGCAGACACCCCTTTTCTGGTTGTTTTTAGCGACAAAGAAGAGGCTGCTTACCATTTAAATGATTTAGAGCAATTGGTAGGCGAAAAAGATGTACTGTTTTATCCTGGTAGCTACCGTAGACCTTACCAAATAGACGAGGTAGATAATGCTAATGTGCTGCTACGTGCAGAGGTTTTAAACCGAATTAATTCGCGTAAAAAACCAGCATTACTAGTTACGTATCCAGATGCGTTGTTTGAGAAAGTGGTAACCCGCAAAGAACTAGATAAAAACACACTAAAAATTAAGGTTGATGACACCATTACCCTAGACTTTTTAAATGAGGTGTTGTTTGAGTATAAGTTTAAACGTGTAGACTTTGTTACCGAACCTGGAGAATTTTCGGTTCGTGGTGGTATTGTAGATGTTTTTTCGTTTTCTAATGATGTGCCTTACAGAATAGAATTTTTTGGTGACGAGGTAGATAGCATTAGAACTTTTGATGTAGAAACACAATTATCTACAGACAAAGTCACTAAAATTACCATTGTACCCAATGTAGAAAACAAATTTTTAGACGAAACAAGAGAAAGCTTTTTAAAATATATTGCCGCAAAAACTGTCATTTTTTCTAAAAATACAGAACTTTTACATGATAGGTTAGACTCGCTTTTTGCAAAAGCAGAAGAAGCTTTTACAAAACTTACAGGCGAGCTAAAACACGCTCAGCCAAAGGAGTTGTTTGTAGATTCTAATCAGTTAAAAAAAGAGTTTGATGGGTTTAATGTTATAAGCATTCATCAAACAGCAACAAATGCAGATAAATCTATTGTTTTTCATTCTAAACCACAGCCGTCTTTTAATAAAAAGTTCGACTTACTAATTGAAAACCTAGATCAAAATCACACTAATAAGTATACCAATTATATTTTTTGTGCTACTGAGCAACAAGCAAAACGCTTTCATGATATTTTTGATGAAGTAGAACAAGATGTACATTACAAAACAGTTGTATTACCTCTTTTTCAAGGTTTTATTTTAGATGATATAAAAGTTGCCTGCTACACAGATCATCAAGTTTTTGAGCGTTACCATAAATTCAACCTTAAAAATGGCTATGCAAAAAAGCAAGCCATTACACTTAAAGAACTTACCAAGTTAGATATTGGAGATTATGTAACACACATAGATCATGGCGTTGGTAAATTTGGCGGTTTACAAAAAATAGATGTAGAAGGTAAAAAACAAGAGGCCATAAAATTAATGTATAGTGAGCGCGATGTGTTGTACGTTAGCATACATTCCCTACACAAAATATCTAAATTTGCGGGCAAAGACGGTAAGCCTCCAAAAATATTTAAACTAGGTTCTGGTGCTTGGAAAAAACTGAAGCAGAAAACCAAAACCAGAGTTAAACAAATTGCGTTTGACCTTATTAAAGTATACGCCAACCGTAGACTTAAAAAAGGATTTAAATACGCTCCAGATAGTTATTTACAGCACGAGTTAGAGGCTTCTTTTATTTATGAAGATACCCCAGACCAAAGTAAAGCCACCGAAGATCTTAAAAAAGATATGGAGAGTGACAGGCCAATGGATCGTCTTATTTGTGGCGATGTTGGTTTTGGTAAAACAGAGGTTGCTATACGTGCCGCCTTTAAAGCGGTAGATAACGGCAAACAAGTAGCTGTTTTAGTGCCAACAACTATATTGGCTTTTCAGCACCATAAAACATTTGCAGAGCGTTTAAAAGATATGCCTGTAACGGTAGATTATGTAAACCGTTTTAGAACTGCAAAAGAAAAAAGAGAAACCTTAGAACGTTTGGCAGAAGGCAAAGTAGATATTATAATTGGCACACACCAATTGGTAAATAAAAACGTAGTTTTTAAAGATCTAGGTTTGCTAATTGTAGATGAGGAACAAAAATTTGGTGTTGCTGTAAAAGACAAGTTAAAGTCTATTAAAGAAAATGTAGATGTACTTACATTAACTGCTACGCCAATACCAAGAACGCTGCAATTTAGTTTAATGGCAGCCAGAGATTTATCTACAATAAACACAGCTCCTCCAAATAGGTACCCAATAGACAGCCACGTTGTGCGCTTTACAGAAGACACCATTAGAGATGCAGTTTCTTACGAGATACAAAGAGGCGGACAAGTGTTTTTTATACACAACCGTATAGAAAATATTAAAGAGGTTGCTGGTATGTTGCAACGTTTGGTTCCTGATGCTAAAATTGGCATTGGCCACGGACAAATGGACGGTAAAAAGCTAGAAACTTTAATGCTTGCTTTTATGAATGGTGAGTTTGATGTTTTAGTGTCTACCACCATTATAGAAAGTGGTTTAGATGTTCCTAACGCCAATACTATTTTTATAAACAACGCCAATAATTTTGGTTTAAGTGATTTGCACCAAATGCGTGGCCGTGTAGGGCGTAGCAATAAAAAAGCATTCTGTTATTTTATTACACCACCTTATGACTCTATGAGTAACGATGCTCGCAAGCGTATACAAGCATTAGAACAATTTACAGAGTTGGGTAGTGGTTTTAATATTGCAATGAAAGATTTAGAAATACGTGGTGCAGGTGATATTTTAGGTGGTGAGCAAAGCGGATTTATTAATGAAATTGGTTTTGATGCCTATCAAAAAATATTAGCAGAAACTGTAGAAGAATTAAAAGAAAACGAGTTTAAAGAATTGTACGAAGAGGTAGAAGGTAAAGACAAAGTGTTTGTAAAAGAAACTCAGATAGACTCTGATTTTGAACTTTTATTTCCTGATGATTATGTAAATAATGTTACAGAACGATTAAACTTATACACCCAATTAAACCAAATTACCACAGAAGAAGGTTTAGCTAAGTATGAAAAAGAATTGGTAGACCGTTTTGGGGAAATACCTAGTCCGGTTGAAGATTTACTAAACTCGGTTCGTATAAAATGGATTGCAAATAGCCTAGGTTTAGAAAAAATTGTACTTAAAAAAGGTAAAATGATTGGCTATTTTATTGCAGACCAACAATCTGGTTTTTACCAAAGTCCTAAATTCACTAAAGTTTTACAATTTGTACAAGCCAATACCGCTATTTGTAAAATGAAAGAAAAACAAACTAGAGCTGGCTTACGTTTACTTTTAGTTTTTGATAAAATTACTACTGTAGAAAAAGCATTAAAGAGCTTGGCTCCTTTTAATACGCATTAAAATGATTAAAAATATTTAGTTTGGTTCGGTTTTTGAAAATAAGCTAAATAACTAAGCATTAACCATTGCTAAAAAAAAGCATACTATGAAAAAAACGCTAACATTATTATTTGCTCTTATTGCTATGTCATTAACAGCACAGCACACCATATCTGGCACGTTTTCGCCAGCCAAAGAGTATACTTGGCTTATTGCATACCAACTTAAACCTGGCACTCAAGTTTATGTTGCAGATACTAAAATAGAAGACGGTAAATTTAAACTAGAATTACCTGCCAATGCAGCAGCCGGAACTTACAGGCTGGTATATGCTGTACCACAAGAAGAATTTAATTTTGATGTTTTGTACAATGGCAAGGAAGACATTGTTCTTAATTTTAATGCACAAGATGGGGCCACCTATGCAACATCAACAGAAAACAAAATAGTAAACAGTTATTTTTTAGAAATTAATGCGTTGCAAAAGCAGGTTATAGACTTTTACACATCTAACAGTACTAATAAAAAAGAGTTAGCAAAAATTTACAATAAAATAAATAGCACACAAGCTAAGTATGAAGCTGATGCTAAAGATTTAATAGCTCTTAATTTTATTAAAGCAAATAAGCCATACGTAGCAAGTAGTTTTGAATCTATCTACGAATTTGTAGAACATAAAAAGCAAAATTATTTTTCAGCAATAGATTTTAAAAATGAGCAATTACAGGCTTCATCATTCTTAACAGATAAAACATTAAATTATGTGTACACATCTTTGCCGTTAAATAAAATTACAAAAGATGCTACAGAAACAGTTTTGCAACAAAACATACAAACTGTTGCTAGTAAGTTAGAGGGTGTTAATGATACTTTTAAGTTTAGCTTGTTTTATGACTTATGGATTTATGCGGCAAGCGCAAAGTATAATAAAACATCAGATTTTATATACAGCAACTACCTAAAAGAAATTGGCGCTGTAACTAATAATCAAGAATTAATAAAAGGTATAGAAGCACATACAAGGTTAAGAATTGGTGCAAAAGCACCAGAAATTACTTGGAATGATGGCAAAAACAGCTTAAGTAAACTAGATGCTGCAGAAAACTACGTTGTTGTTTTCTGGAGTAGCACATGCTCTCATTGTTTAAAAGAATTGCCACAACTAAACAAAGCAATACAACAATACAGCAACATAAAGGTACTTGCTGTTGGTTTAGAGGACGAGTACAATTATTGGGACACAGAGTCTGCTAAACTTAAAAGTTTTACACACGCATTAGCCCTAGGCAAGTGGGATAGCAAATACGCAGAATTGTATAACATTTCTGCCACACCTACCTACTTTATTTTAGATAAAGACAAAAGAATTGTAAACAAGCCAGAAACCTACAAAGAGGTTCTAGAATATTTAAATAAAAAATAGTACAAATAGACTTATAAAGCCTTTAGATCTTTTATAGTTTTAAAGGCTACATCTACCTGCTCATCATTTACTAAAATAGTAAACTCATTGGTTGTAGAAATCACCTCAAAAAGTACAATACCTTCCCAAGCTAAACGCTGAAAAATAAAATAATAAATACCAGGAACTGATACATTCTCTGCTGGTAATTTTACAGTAATAGAAGATAAATTTTCTGCTTTTTGGGTACATCTTTCGTGCTTAAACAACTCTTCTACTGTATTATCTAAAGTATTATTTACCACAATATTAAGCTCATTTACTCCTCTAGAAGAAGTATAAAAAACATCTTTATTTTTGTTAACTTCTCTAATTAGCTTTGTTTGGTTATCTAAGATAGAATCAGACAATAAAAAAGTAAAATCTGTTAAAGAAGACCTCACCGTAATTTCTCCTATGTTTTTAAGGACTTTTACAATTTTGTGCGTAGCTCTAAACTCTAAATCGTCAGATAACCTTTTTAAAGCCATAACAATAGCTCCGTTTCTAATATCTTTACCTAATTCAGATTCTATTTCTGGTTTAATTATTCTAGATAACGACGTTAAGTTAATAATGCTTTGTGCCAAAGCACTTTGTAAAAAAGGCTTCTTTTTAATGTACTCCTCTACTACGGATGATATTGTTTTCATCTTGCTGTTAGTTTAAATTAATTTTTGGTTGTTTGTTTTGCGTGTATTAGAAAAATATTTTTCAGTGTAAACGAAAAAAATCATCTTTACATTACAAAATTAACAAATTGTTTTAAATGTAACAATTGTAATATGATAAAAATATGTAGGTTCAATTTTAAAAATGATAAAATGCATCCTTTAAATGCTCAATTTTTAAATTATCTGCATTTTTTAAAATTGTAATAATATCAAATCTAACATCTACATCTAAATCATTATCAGACACATAATGATCTGCAGCCATAACAAGAAGTTTAATTTTTTTAGCGGTTACCGTATCTGCAATATTCTGTAAAGCGTCACTACTTCTAGACTTTACCTCTATAATGGCTAGTGTGCTTTTTTGCTGTGCAATAATATCTACCTCAGCTTTTAAATAACGGTAATTAAGGTGCTTAATAACGTAACCATTGTCCTTTAAAAACTCTACTGCTAGTTTTTCCCCTTCTTTACCAAACTGATTGTGAATACCCATAAAAAAAATTTAACACACAAATTACAGCATTTCATCGAAAAAAAAAGCTTTTCATCATCTAAAACCGCTTAATTTACGTAGGTAATAAAGTTGCTTTGTTAAAATTTTTAACCATTCATATACGGTAATGTATATTTTAACGTTAAAAATAAACACACAACCTAATAACCGATCAATACTAATGCAATAATTATTATGGAATATTTTGTGAATTGCAATTCTGCATCGCTAAACCCCATAGCTGGCTCACTAGACAAACAAAAAGCTGAACATCTTTACAGAAGATTAGGTTTTAGTGCCTCTGTAGACACTATTACAAACGCTGTAGGACAAAATGTGTCTGCATATGTAGATAATTTAATAGCAGAAGCTATTAGTATGCCAGAAATTGCAGCACCTATATGGGCAAATTGGACAGGTGCAGATTATCCTGAGGATGATGACGCTAGAAACCAATTAAGAAATCAACAAAAACAAGAGTTTATAAGTCTATACATAAATGGTTTAGTTACAAATAATTTAAAAGATAGGTTAAGTTTCTTTTGGAGCAACCATTTTGTAACGGAATACAGAAACTATATGGCTCCGCCTCTATTTTATAGGTATGTAAATTGTTTACAACGTAATGCAATAGGCAATTTTAAAGATTTTGTAAGTGAAATTGGCCTTAATGACGCTATGTTATTTTATTTAGATGGTGTGTACAATAATGGTAACAACCCTAATGAAAACTATGCGCGTGAGTTGTATGAATTATTTACATTAGGTGAAGGTAACGGCTATACAGAAGAAGATATTATAGAAACCGCTAGAGCCTTAACTGGTTGGGTAGAACGTGGTGAAGAAAGTTATACTCCAATTACTTTTGACCCAACAAAGCATGACACAGGTAGTAAAACCATTTTTGGCCAAACAGACACCTTTGATTATGATGGTGTTATAACTAATTTGTTTGACCAAAGAGAAGAAAAAATAAGCTGGTTTATTTGTAAAAAATTATACGAGTTTTTTGTTCACCCAGATTCTGATGACGAAGAAAACAACGGTAATGCAAAACAAATTGTTGACGAATTAGCGGCAGTATTTAGAGGTAGTGGTTTTGAAATAGCAGAAGTATTAAGAGTGCTATTTAAAAGTGAACATTTTTATGATGACGAAGCTGTTGGTGTAATAATTAAGAGTCCGTTTGATATTTATATAAACCTAATAAACGAAACTAATTTTACGTTTGATGAAGATACAATTGCAAGTGTAGAAAACACATGCAGACTTCTTGGACAAGAAATTTTTAACCCACCAGGAGTAGAAGGTTGGTACAGAGATAGGTATTGGATAAATACTAATTTTATGATTGGCCGCTGGCTATCTGCAGAACTTTATTTGCAAACAGCATACAATGTAAGCTCTGAGCAATTTAGAGATTTTGCTATTTCTGTGACACCTAATGCATCTACAGAAAGTAATCCAGACAGGGTTACCGATGCCATTTTAGATAAATTATTACCAAAAGGTATTGCTGCAGACGAGCTACAAAATGCATATGATGTATTTAGAGACGATGCACTGGTACAATATTACGCTCCTCCAGAAGGAGACGGTACCTGGAGCTTATATTACCCAGGTGCAGAAGTATTAGTTTTTCAGCTTATGATGCATATTATTAGACAACCAGAATTCCAATTAAAATAACCATTTATTATGTGCAATACAAATTCTAAAGTACAACATGCAGACAAAGAGGCTCATGACTTAGAGCATAAAAAATGGAACAGACGTTCTTTTTTACAAGCAATGGGGATGGTTGGCTCTGGTTCTATGCTATTAGGTAGCAATGTACTTAACGCTTCGGCTACGTCACCTTTGTCTACTGCAATTGCAGATGCAGAGTCAGACGGTAAAGTTTTAGTTTTAATAAGACTTGCAGGTGGTAATGACGGTTTAAGTACTGTTATACCAATAGAGCAATATGATACTTACGCAAATGCAAGACCTAATATATACATACCAGAAAGTAAGGTTTTAAAATTAACCGATAATTTTGGTGTTCCATCATACATGACCTCTTTAGAGCGCATGTGGGGAGAAGGTCAGTTTAAAGCAGTTCATGGCGTAGGTTATGAAGGTCAGAGTTTATCTCATTTTACAGGATCAGATATTTTTGCAAATACCGATTTAACAACCACTGGTTTTTCTGGTGAAAAAACAGGTTGGATGGGTAGACATTTTGAAGAATTATATCAAGATTATTTAATTAACCCACCAGAAGCTCCTGCTGCTATCCAAATAGGACAATATGGTAGCTTGGTTTTTCAGGGAGAAGAAACAAATTATGCATTTGTAACAAGTAACATTAACCAACTAGAGCGTATTGCAGAAACAGGTAACCAATATGAAATAGCTGACGAAACTATTTTTGGCGATTGTATGTATGGTGACCAAATTAAGTTTTTAAGAGGTGTTGCTAATACTACTTATGAGTATTCTGGTAAAATACATGAGGCTTATGAACGTGGTGAAGCTTTAGGTTGCGGTATTGAATACCAAGACAATAGTTTTGCACGACAATTAGCTGTATTAGCCAAGCTAATAAAAGGTGGCTTAGGCACAAAAGTATATATGATTTCTATGGGTGGTTTTGACACGCACGGAAATCAGCCATTAGTACATGAACGCTTAATGACAAATTTATCTGTTGCCGTAAGCGATTTTTACCAAGACTTAGCCTGTACAGAGCAAGATGACAAGGTTTTAAGTATGACCTTTTCTGAGTTTGGACGTAGAATATACGAAAACGGATCTAACGGTACAGATCATGGTAAAGCAAGTCCTACACTATTCTTTGGTTCTGCGTTAAATGGTAGTGCATTTGTTGGTGATCATCCATCATTAGAGGATCCTAATGAAAGAGGTAACCTTGAGTATACAATGGATTTTAGAGATTTATATGGCACTGTTTTAGCAGAATGGTTATGTGTACCTAGAGAAGCTGTAGAAAGACATTTATTAGGACGCACTTATGTGCCAGTAGATTTAGGTTTTAGTTGTAGTGGAGAAGATTTTCCAGATATTGCTATTGATGATGAAACTCCTGTTTTACCTGGACCACCAGACGGAGGAACAGATCCTACAGAACCAGACCCTGTAATAGAAAATATGGTAGTTCACAAACCATATTACCCTACAAAAGGAAACCCAACAATACATTTAGAAATGCCATTTACGGCACATGTAGATATTCAAATTTATAACATTTTAGGGCAAAACATAGGCACAGTATACAATGCTATGACTACAGAAGGCTCTCAAGAAATTAACATTAGAGAACGCCTACCTGTAAACCTTGCCACTGGTAAATACATTTACAGAATAAGTGTTCAAGATCAAAAAATGAGCAAATCTGTAATGGTATCTTAATCAGTTTACATTACAATTAATATTACATTAAAGCACCTATTATTTAATTTAGGTGCTTTTTTTATGTCAATTTAGTATTGTTCTTTTTTGTTTTAAAATCTAACTCCTTTTTAACTCTAGAATTTTTGTTTTTATACACACGTGTAATATCATCTTCAGACTTAGGAGTATCTTTTATAGCATCTAAATCTACAGATTTTAAAACATCTTTACGTACTGGCTTACCACTCATAACTTTATCTTTTTTACACAATTACAACTAAAAAATACAGCTTATATTTTAAATAATCGTTGTATTGCGCTAGTTTTTAAAAGTAGCTAGTGGTTGTAACACGCATTTATTTCTATCTTTTCTTTAGTACTGCTTGCTAAAAATGTATTTTTGCAGCTTAATTCAATTTTAATGGCACAACAAACAAAAACACCAAGTAGATATACAATTACAGCTGCGTTACCTTACACAAACGGACCAATACATATTGGCCATTTGGCAGGTGTATATGTTCCTGCAGATATTTATGCACGTTATTTAAGAGGCACCAATAAAGATGTTGCCTTTGTTTGTGGTAGTGATGAGCACGGTGTTGCTATTTCTATGAAAGCCAAAAAGGAAGGCATTACACCTAAACAGGTTATAGATAAATACCACGCAATCATTAAAAAATCTTTTTTAGATTTTGGAATTACTTTTGATAATTACTCGCGCACATCTGCACAAGTACACCATGATACAGCTTCTGAGTTTTTTAAGAATTTGTATGACAAAGGTGATTTTATAGAAGAAACTACAGAACAATTATATGATGCAGAAGCTAAACAGTTTTTGGCAGATAGGTTTGTAATTGGTACGTGTCCAAAATGTGGTCATGAAGAAGCTTATGGAGACCAATGTGAAAACTGTGGATCTACATTAAGTGCTACCGAATTAATAAATCCTAAATCTACCGTATCTGGTGCTGTACCTACTTTAAAAGAAACAAAACACTGGTTTTTACCTTTAGATAGGTATGAGGACTTTTTAAAAGAATGGATTTTAGAAGGCCATAAAAACGATTGGAAACCTAATGTTTACGGACAATGTAAATCTTGGATAGATGATGGTTTAAAACCACGTGCCGTAACCAGAGATTTAGACTGGGGAATTCCTGTTCCGGTACCAGGTGGTGAGGGCAAAGTACTTTATGTTTGGTTTGATGCGCCTATTGGTTACATCTCATCTACCAAAGAATGGGCTGCACGCGAGGGCAAAGATTGGGAGCCATATTGGAAAGATGAAAACACAAAAATGCTTCACTTTATAGGTAAAGATAATATTGTTTTTCACTGTATTATTTTCCCTAGTATGCTAAAAGCACACGGAGATTTTATTCTACCTGAAAACGTACCAGCAAATGAATTTTTAAATTTAGAAGGCAATAAGTTATCAACCTCTAAAAACTGGGCCGTTTGGTTGCATGAGTATTTAGAAGATTTCCCAGATATGCAAGATGTTTTGCGTTACACACTAACTGCAAACGCTCCAGAAACTAAGGATAACGATTTTACTTGGAAAGATTTTCAGGCACGTAATAATAACGAGTTGGTTGCCATTTTTGGTAATTTTATAAACAGAGTTGTGGTATTAACAAACAAATATTACAACGGTGTTTTACCTACTCCTGCTACATTTTCTGAAATAGATAAAGCTACTTTAGAAGAGGTTAAAAAATACCCAGAAATAATTTCTAGTTCTTTAGAACGCTATAGATTTAGAGAAGCCGGACAAGAATTAATGAATTTAGCTAGACTTGGTAACAAGTACTTAGCAGATGAAGAACCTTGGAAAGTTATTAAGCAAGATGAGGAACGTGTAAAAACCATAATGTATGTTGCTTTACAAATAGCATCTGCATTGGCTGTACTAAGTGAGCCATTTTTACCTTTTACATCGGATAAACTTAAAAACATTTTAAATGTAAGTGCTGCAAATAATAACGTAGAATGGAATACTATTGCTACCCAAGATGTATTATTACCAGCCGGACATACAATTAACAAAGCAGAATTGTTGTTTAGAAAAGTAGAAGACAAAGAAATTGAAGCTCAACTAGCAAAGCTAGAAGCAACAAAAAAAGCAAACTTACAAATGAGCAAAGAAGTAGCTGCACAAAAAGACACCATTACTTTTGACGATTTTACAAAGTTAGATATGCGTGTTGGTACCATTATAGAAGCAGAAAAAATGGCTAAAGCAAAAAAGCTATTGGTTTTAAAGGTAGATACTGGTTTAGATACCCGCACCATAGTTTCTGGTATTGCAGAAAGCTTTACTCCTGAAGAAATTGTAGGTAAAAAAGTTACTGTTTTAGTAAACCTAGCTCCAAGAGCTTTACGCGGTGTAGAGAGTGAAGGAATGATTTTAATGACAGAAAATGCAGACGGAAAATTAGTTTTTGTGAACCCAGATGAAGATGGTGTAAATAGTGGCGAAACAATAAATTAATTTTGTAATTTTATAAAAAGAAGAAAATTATGTTATCAAAAAATATAGAAAAAGCACTTAACAATCAGATAAAAATAGAAGCAGAATCTTCTCAGATTTATTTAGCTATGGCTTGCTGGGCTGAGGTAAAAGGTCTTGAGGGTGTTGCTGGTTTTATGTACGACCAGTCTAATGAAGAGCGAGACCATATGCTAAAACTGGTTAAATTTGTTAATGAACGTGGCGGACACGCACAAATTTCTGAGCTTGCCGCACCTAACGTAACCTTTAATTCTTTTAAAGAAATGTTCGAAAAATTATTTGAACATGAAGTGTTTGTTTCTAATAGTATTAATGAGCTAGTACACATTACCTTACAAGAAAAAGATTATGCTACACATAACTTTTTACAATGGTACGTATCAGAACAAATAGAGGAAGAAGCTATGGCACGTACTATTTTAGACAAAATAAACCTTATTGGAGATGATAAAGGTGGTTTGTATTTGTTTGATAGAGATATACAGCAACTAACAGTGTCTACAGCCTCTACAGAAGATCCACAATAAGTTTAACAAAATAATTTTATTTAGATTAATTTAAAATAACTACTTTTGCCGTACTATTTTTAGGCATAAGTAGTTATGGGCAAAAAAAAGGATAAGAAAAAAGAAAAAAAAGCATTAAAAAAATTGCTAAAAGCAACTCCTAAAGTTGCAGATAAGGTAAAAAGCAAATGCTGTAAAAAATATAAGAAATCTGAAAACAAGCGTTGTAAAAAATGTCCTTGTTTTGATTTGCTTAAAAAAGTAGCCTAAGACTACGCACTTCATCTAATTTACAGTTTTTTTCACACCTAGTTAATACAACATCTAGTATCTTTACATAGTATTTGGACTACAAATTTATTGCATTATCATTTTATGCAAATGAGTTACTGTGTGGTCTAAAAAAACAGTTATTTCGTATATACATAAATCAAAATAAATTATGAAACAGTTAATAGTACTACTACTTGCAGTAAGTTTAGTTTCTTGCGGAGCATCAAAAACCGTTAGAACATCAAAAAAAGTAATTAAAGGAGAATGGACACTTAGCAACATATCTTATAGTGAAGCTGGTGAATACAATGTTACGCTTTTAAACGATGTATCTAAAGAATGCTTTCAAGGTAGTTCTTGGTCTTTTATACCTAACAACAATACTGGTAAGTATAGCATAAACAATGCAAATTGTGCTACAGGAGAACGTAACTTTATTTTTACAATTCAAGAAATTGATGAAACTACTGGCTTGTACGACTTTTTAATTAAGCCTACAGACGCAAAAGGTAAAAGTCAAAACAACGTAGGGTTTAGATTATCACTTGCATTGTTAACAGAGTCTAATATGACCTGGACACAAACTTTATCTGTAGATGGCAAACCATTTACAATTACAATGAACTTTACCAAAGCAGATTGGTAAAAAAAACACAACCCATTAATTATTAAATAATTTAAAATTAACACATGAAAACAACAATAAAAAAAATAACAATAGGTGTATTTGCATTACTATTAATGGTAAATTTTACAAGTTGTGATGCTGTACAAAACGCAAACAACAAACAAAAAGGTGGTGCAATTGGTGCTGCTGGTGGTGCAATTTTAGGTGCTATAATTGGTAACAATGTAGGCAAAGGAGGCAATGGCGAGCTAGGTGCAGTTATTGGTGGTGTTGTTGGTGGTGGTGCTGGTGTGCTTATTGGTAATAGAATGGATAAGCAAGCACAAAAAATTGAAGAAGAAATTCCGGGTGCACAAGTAGAGCGTGTAGATGATGGTATTGTTGTAACTTTTGATGAAAACAGTGGTGTATTTTTTGACACAGCTAAATACAACATTAACGGTGCATCTAAAACATCTTTAGATAAATTAGCTAATGTATTTATAGAGTATCCAGATACCAATATTTTGGTTGTAGGCCATACAGATAGTTCTGGTGCTGCAGATTACAACATGACGTTATCTAAAAACAGAGCAAACGCAGTAACATCATACTTAACAGCTAAAGGAATTGCTGCTAGTAGATTTACTACAGAGTGGTTTGGAGAAGAAAAACCAACGCATGATAACAGTACACCAGAAGGTAGAGCCAAAAACAGAAGAGTAAACGTTGCTATTTTACCTAACGAGAAAATGATAAATGATGCTAAAATGCAGTCTGGCGAAAACTAGAAAAATTATAGCACAGAAATTCGATTAAATCAATTGAGTTAAATATATTAGAGACCTTATAAAACTAAATTTATAAGGTCTTTTTTAATGATAAAATATATACTTAAACACACGCAGTTACCAGAACTAAGTGTAAAAAATACTATAGAGCTTTTAAATCAAGATTGTACCATACCTTTTATATCTAGATACCGTAAAGAAAAAACAGGAAACTTAGACGAGGTACAAATTGGTGCTATTGTTACCTACAAAGCTCAGTTTGAAGCCTTAGAAAAAAGAAAAGCAGCAATACTAAAAGCGTTGCAAGAACAAGATGTTTTAACGCCAGAACTACAAACAAAAATTGCTGCCACAGACAACCTTACTACTTTAGAAGATATTTACCTTCCGTTTAAGAAAAAGCGTAAGACAAAAGCTGAAACCGCTATTAAAAACGGTTTAGAGCCTTTAGCTAAAATAATAATGGCACAGCGTAATGATGAAATTGAATATACAGCCTCTAGATACCTAAATGATGTTATTATTAATGAAGATTTGGCGTTAGAAGGAGCAAGACATATTATATCTGAATGGATTAATGAGCGCACAGATATTAGAAACGGTATACGCCACCAGCTTGAAAACTACGCCCTAATTACAACCAAAGTTATTGGCACTAAAAAAGATGACGAAAAAGCCCAGAAGTTTAGAGATTATTTTGATTGGAGCGAGGCTTTAAAACGATGCCCATCACACAGGTTACTTGCCATTTTAAGAGCAGAAAAAGAAGGTTTTATTAGGGTTAAAATAGAAATAGACAATGATAGAGCTTTAGATAAAATTGAAAACCGAATTATAAAAAGTAACAATGCCTGTGCACAGCAAATAGAGCTTGCTATACAAGATGCTTACAAAAGACTACTTCTCCCCTCTTTGTCTAACGAGCTTTTAAAAAATGCTAAAGAAAAAGCAGATGCAGATGCAATAGCTGTTTTCTCTAAAAATTTAAAACAATTACTATTAGGTTCTCCTTTAGGCGAAAAAAGAATATTAGCCTTAGATCCTGGTTTTAGAACCGGTTGCAAATTGGTGTGTTTAGATGCCCAAGGAGATTTGTTGCACAATGAAACTATTTATCCGCATGCACCACAAAACAAAAGCACAGAAGCTATTAAAAAAATTAGCTCTTTAGCAGATGCATATAAAATTGAAGCCATAGCAATAGGTAACGGTACAGCCTCTAGAGAAACAGAGCAATTGGTTAAACGCATACAATTTAAAAACCCATTAGAAGTTTTTGTGGTTAGCGAAGCAGGCGCATCTATATACTCGGCTTCTAAAATTGCTAGAGATGAGTTTCCTAATTATGATGTTACTGTGCGTGGTGCAGTTTCTATTGGGCGTAGACTTGCAGATCCGTTAGCAGAATTGGTAAAAATAGATGCAAAATCTATAGGTGTTGGGCAATACCAACATGATGTAGACCAAAGCAAACTAAAACAATCTTTAGACACTGTTGTAGAGAGTTGTGTAAATGCGGTTGGTGTAAATATAAACACCGCAAGTACATCTTTACTAAGTTATGTATCTGGTATTGGACCAAAATTAGCCGAAAACATTGTAAACTACCGAAACGAAAATGGTGCTTTTACAAGCAGAACAGCCATAAAAAAAGTACCGCGTTTGGGCGGAAAAGCGTTTGAGCAAGGTGCTGCTTTTTTACGCATAAAAAATGCCAATAACCCCTTAGATGATTCTGCCGTACACCCAGAGAGTTACAGCATAGTACAACAAATAACAAAAGATACCAAAGTACCTATTGAAGAGTTAATTGGTAATAAAGAGGTTTTACAAAAAATAGAACTAGAAAAATACTGTACAGACACTGTTGGTTTACCAACATTGCAAGACATTGTTAAGGAGCTAGAAAAGCCTGGTTTAGATATTAGAGAAAAAGCCAAAGTATTTTCTTTTAACCAAAACATACGGTCTATAACAGACCTTGTTGCTGGACAGTTATTACCAGGTATAGTAAACAATATTACCAATTTTGGTTGTTTTGTAGATGTTGGTATTAAGGAAAGTGGCTTAATACACATATCTAACCTGTCAGACACTTTTGTAAAAGACGTAAATGAGCACGTAAGCCTACACCAACAAATAGTGGTAAAAGTATTAGAGGTAGACGTTGCCCGTAAGCGCATACAACTAGCTTTACATAAAAATATGTAATACTAAAAAGGCTTTCTAAACCAGTATAGAAAGCCTTTTTAGTTTATGGTTAGTGTTTAGGTTACATTACCCTTTACCAAGCATTAAAATCTCGTTACAATTCACCTCTGTACTATATCTTTTTTCGCCTTCTTTGGTCTCGTAAGACCTGTTAACCAATTTGCCCTCTAAAGCAATTTCTTTTCCTTTGGTTAAATAGTTTTCTACAATTTCTGCAGTTTTTCCCCAAGCAACAACATTGTGCCATTGGGTATCTGTTATTTTTTCGCCAGCAGCGTTTTTGTACGTCTCATTAGTAGCTATAGAAAAGCGTGCAAGCTTTTTACCACCATCTAAGTTTATAATTTCTGGATCGTTACCTAAGTTACCAATTAACTGTACTCTGTTTTTAAGTGCGTTCATAATTTGTGTGTTTTAATGTTTAACAGTTACTACTACCAAAGCACTATTGCAATGGCACTGTAAACCTAAAACCGTAACCAAACTTTATACGGTTACAAAGCGCTTACTTTCGGTTGTAAATATTTGTAGTCGTTTAAAAATGATTAAAAAATTCCTAAATAAAAATACAAAACGGAGTATAATTAATGCATTTTACACACAAAATTGAGCTAATTACACATTTCCGTAATTACAATACAGAAAATAATTATAAATTGTGGGAAAAATAACAGCTAAAAATGTAAAATGTGCGTTTATTCACCCATATTGGCGGAATAAACGCAATATATTGCGTTTACTAACTAGTTGTAGGTAATTTGACAACTCAAGAAACTGAATGGAAAACTTAATTGGAGCAATTGTTTTTTTAATAGTTGGAGGTGGATTTTTATACGCTGGATTTAACGTTCGGAATTCAAATCGTAGAATACAAACAAGTGGAATTAAAACTAAAGCTAAAATAATTGACTTTATAGAGGAACGTAGCAAAGATGCTGACGGTGATTCACATATCTATCACTTTCCTGTTGTTCGATTTACGGACAAAAACGGAAGTGAAACAACCCAAAAGTTGGATTCAAGTGCGAATCCTAAACGGATAAATGAACCGATTGATATAATTTACTTGAAAAAGAATAATGAATACGAAATAATGATAAACAGTGAGTTCTGGAAAACCTATTTTCCAATGATTTTTATAGTCGGTGGATTTTTATTCTCTGGAATCGGAATTGTATGGTTGATTAATAAAATATGAATAAAAAACTACCTACAACAATGTATAACCGCAATTACGGCGGATTCGACTACGTCCGAATCCACTCGGAATTGCTAAAGTCTGTGCCAAACCGAAAATTAACGCAAATTAACCCGTAACTGACGGTTATACGTATTCCAAG
>NZ_ARZX01000021.1:0-68677 GCF_000568425.1 Cellulophaga geojensis KL-A | reverse complement strand
AGCGACTTTATAAATATACACAGACCTTTCGGTTTTAGCCTAAAACTCTGCATTACGTTTAGGCTTTGTTGTGCGGCGTTTTTATTCCAGTTTATATGTTTTTTTATCAAGTATTTTAGCCTCTTTCATATAGCCCAATTCTAATTCGAATTTGGTCACAGTCGAATCACGTTGTATATTTTCTAAATTGGATTCTACTTCGTATTCATCTATGCGGGTACTTAAGTATCTGGTGTCATTAAGTTTTTTCGAAACCAATTTGTATTTTAAGTTTATGTCAGGATCGTTTCCAATTCCTGCAATTGGATAGAATCCTATTAGGCTATCTCTTTTGTTGTAAATAAGCATTCTCAAATCCGGATAACGACCAGTTACACCGTCGACAATGGTGATGATTTTTTGTTGATTAGTATTTTTCTGGATAGAATAAAATTGGTAATAATTGGTGTCCACCAAGCCATTTCTAAGTCGATATTGATAGTATTTTTCAGCTTGTATTTTGGTTAAAGACTTTAACTTAACTTTTCCCTCGTACCATTCCTCAAGATTAAATTCTTCTAGTCCAAAAAATTTAAAATCTGTTGAGTCTATAAATATTGAGTTCGAAATATCGTTTTGAGAGCCCTTTTTTCTATTCGAACAACCGAATATTAAAAGTGAAATTAGAAAGAGGTTTAGTAATCGGTACATAGTTTTTTAAATGACGCACAACGTTGTTGTATATGGTTTGTTGCGTGTTTAAGTAACTAATTTAGCAAATAAAAACCGAATAGAATATTCCGCAGGAATATTCGTAAGTAGGCTAGAACTAGCAATTAATTTTACACGATGTTACCCAACGTTTTTTATTCTTTCTCTAATTCCACAATTAAGTCACTAATTAAATGTCCTTGATTTAGTTCCATTTCCTTTGTTTTATATCCGACTTTTCGAATTTTGATTTTGACTGGATTATCTGGACACAATCCATAACTGTCAGAATTCATAAAGAAAATACCTGTTGAATCTGTTGCAAAAACACAATTCGTCTCAACATTTTGAGCAGTTGCTCTTACTATTTCAGTACACTTTATGTTTTTAAACTCAAAGAATACTTTTTCAATCGGTTCTTTTGATTTAGAATCAATAACTTTTCCGTCAATTGTTACCCAACAATCGCAAGAAATAAGTACGAAAGAAACCAAAATTCCAATTATTAGGTTTTTATTCATTTGTGTTTACAAATCGGTTAGTTATTAAATTCCATTTATTTTCTTTTCGGTCAAACACAAATCGTATATCAGGTTGATAACCGTTCGTTCCTCGACAACCAACTGAAAATTCCGCTTTTTTAAATCGAATTCCACGTTGAAAAAACATTCCTCTTTTCGCAGTCACAGAAACGTCTCCAAAAATTATGTCAATCGTATCTTTCGCAACTATTTTATGATTCAGGCGAATTATGTTAATCGTTTTTTTCTTTTTAATCGACAAGTCAATCAGTTCCTCGTCAGTTAGAAATTTAATTCGGTCAGAAACATCTAATTCCGCAATCCTTTTTCCATAACCACTCATTTCCACGTAATTCCATCCACTTCCTAAAATCAAATCAATTCTGCTATTTAATGCTCGAACGTAAAGACTATCTAATTCGGTCGGTTCGATAGAATTCATTCCGTTTTCATTTTGGTCAAGTATATTTTCTTGTCCAAAACTTATAATTCCGATTAAGGTCAATATGATTACGAATGCTTTTCTCAAATGTTGGGTAACGGTCTCGGCTATGAGTAGTTGCGTGGGTTAGCGACTGACTTTGCAAGTATACACCAACTTGGAAATTCCGCAGGAATTTTCAAAGTAAGCGAGAACAAGCAATTACTTATAGCCATTGTTGTGCGTTCGTTTTTAATTCAGTTCGTATTCAATTAATTCTTTTTTAAGCTCTTCCGATTTCAAAAGCGGTTTCCTTTCCAAATGAGCAAATCCATATCCATTTCCCTGAATAAAAGCAGGCAAATAATTTTCTCCAATCTCCAAAATTATTCCAACGTCAATTAAGTTTGAAAATTCTCCGTTTACTTTTTTAGCTTCATCTGAATTCGGCTTGCATATTATTTCATCGTGATAGCTACTTGTAGTTCCATCGAGTAATTTTTCGATTTCACTTTTTCTTATTTCAGCTATTTTACTTAACATTCTGTTCCATTTAGAGTCGATTTTTTTGACTTTCGCAGGTTCTGTAATCGAATCGGTGAAGTATAAAAAAGTCCGAACGGATTTTATGTCCGTTATTAGTTTATTTTCTACAATGACTTTTGCATTTTTATAAGGCAAATAACTTTTTTTAAATTCTCGAACTTTTACAGTCATAGCTTCATCCACCTTATTTTGTGAACTCGCAATTTCGGGCACACATTCCAATTCCACATAATATTCCTCGAACTCAATTATGACTTTAATAAATTCCGTCCATATTCGCTTCGGTTCAGAGTTTTTAAGTCTCTGAATAATATCTTTTTCTATTTCGTTAAATGTGTAGTTCAATTTTTTTCTCAAATGACGCACAACTAGTTAATAAACGCAATTTATTGCGTTTATTTCGCCAATAGGGTTATGTAAACGCACATATGGCAGTATGGTTTAGTTATTTTTCTTACAATATAGTAATTATTTTTGTAGTACAAACCAAGTGATATATAGTTGTATTACTAAACTTATATTTTGGCGCTAGTGTAATAAAAAAGCCTCTAAAAAGAGGCTTGTATAAATTGTAATTTAGTTTTCTATTCTCCAAGGTGGGTTTAGTCTGTTTTCACCAGCATAAAATAATATCAGTTGGTTTCCATCTACATCTTTTAGCCTGGCTTCTCTCCACATCCAACTTTGGTCTGTTGGTAGTAGGTCAAAATTAATTCCGTTTTGTTGTATAGTATTCACTTGCTCGTCAAGGTTTTTGCATTCAAAATAAACATAAATACCTTCTCCTTTTGGCAATTCTTTTGTCTGGTGAATAGAAAAAGTTGAGTTGCCATCTGGACACACAAACCTTGCGTAATGCGGTAATGCTTTTACAATTAGTTTTAGCCCTAATTTTTCATAAAACGGTATAGACTTTGTTAAATCTAAAGAGGGTACAGTTACCTGGTTTAGGTTCATTGTTTTTTGGTTTAAATAAGGCTTGTTTTTAAATAAGGTTTAACACGTAAAAATACTATTCTTGCTCAAACCTTTTTGTAGTTTTAGAATACTTTAGTTTGTGTATGTCCCATTTGCTATGTCCTGCATTACGCTCTAGTTTTTGGGCAATTATCATACGCTCACCATCTGTTCTAAGGTTAATCATTCCGTATTTGGTTAAAAACGAGTTTATTTCTTTATTAATTTTTTTTATACTTTTTAAAAACTTCTTTTTTTGCGCTTCTTCGGTTTCTTCTTTATAGTTCTTTTTTATGATTTTTAAGTCTTCAAACATTTTAGAAATACCTTGTAGTTTAATATACGTTATTTCTTTTGTAGACCTAGCCAATTCGGTAGAGAAAATAAGTGGTTTTTCTCCATAACCACATTTGCCTAACGCACCAATAGTATCTGGCCTTGGATGAGCATAACTTTCATCATCACCAGAAGATATTACTGTGGCACTAGAATTTATTGCTTGTATAAAGCCATAATGAAAATGATTGCTGCCATGGTGGCAAGCCTTGGCTACATCTACTTGTAATTCATGTAACTGAGCATTATTTTTGTAATAATCTTGTAGTATTTGGCCAAACTCTGTGTTAACATCTCCTCCTAAAAGAATTTTAGACTTACCAAACTCGTACTTTAAAATAACAGAGTGTCCGTTTTTATCTTTTCCTAAATTGTTAATACTTTTTAGTGCATCTTTACCCTCAATTTTTTTAGTAATTGGCCCTAATATTTTTATTGAGTTTTTAGTATTATTTACAGTGCTTTCTTTACTATAATTGGGCAAATAATTAGCGCTAATGTCTAACGCTTTAAAACTAACATTAGGGTTATGTTTTAATACTTTGTACAGTGTTTTACAATAGGTAGAACCTGCACCTTTTCTGTTTTTAGCGTCTGTAATTAAGTGCAGCATTTGCGCCGTAGTTGTTATTACATTTGTATAATAGCCATCTTTTTTAGTGCCTAACCTGTTAGCACCAGGGCGTTCTACTAAACCATTATGGTAAATAGTGTCTATTTTTATTTTATCATTGTCAAAAACATACCCAAAACCTTGGTAGTGGTCAGCATCAGAATGACTAATAATTGTTGTGAACGGAAAAGATAAGGGAGATTTACGGTCATACAAATTAAAACGCCATGATAAATACCGGTTCATATTATCCGTTTTTCCGGCATCTATAAGTATGTGTTTATCATTTGGAGTAACAATATGGCAACCGTCTCCTTGGCCAATATCTACAAAGTTAACTTCTAATAACCTTTCTTTTCTAAGTTCATCTACTTTTACCCAACCATTGGTATTTCTGCTTCTGGCAAATACTCTATTATTTACAATTTTGGTATCTAAAATTTTTATATAATCACCAAATAAAAGATGATTGCCCCAAGACCTACCATCAGAAGATTTGTAAATTTTTACAGAAGGGTATTCTGCAAACGCATATTTTCTTTTATAGGATCCTATGTTGTACGCGTCTTCTGATAGATGTGTCATTAGAACATTATTTAGGGTTACATATGCCTACTCTTCAACAAATAAATAATTTAACTTTAGGTTGTTAAAGGCAGTATTAAAAGCGGTTATTTCATCATCTAACACTTTATTAAAAGCAGTTAGTTGTGTGTTAATTTTTGCTGTTAGTTCATTTTTAACGGCAATATCTTGGTCTGTTGGTGCAAAATCATCCAAGCCAATTAAACTATTTATATGCGCTAATTTATTTGTGAGTTTTATAGGAAAATTAAGCGGATCTTGATTACTTCTGTTTTTAGTTTGATACAGCTCTTTTTCTATATTCTCTAGCTTTTCTCGCATTGTTTTGGCTTTTTCTACCAGTTCTTTTGTTGCTTCAGTATCTTTATATTGTTTTTCAAAAGCAGCAAGTTGTGCTGTAATTTTTCGCATTTTTTTAATAGAAGTATGTGCTTTGTTTACCGTTTCATTTACCTCTGTTATAAAATTGTACTGCTTTTGCATATCTGCAATGCTAGCTTCTGCTCTTGGGTCTGGCACAATGGTAAAGTCTTTACTTTGTGTAGCGCCATTAACTACCAATTGTACGTTGTAATCTCCAGGTACTGCTTTTGGTCCATTAAAACTAGCCCACCAAAAAATCATACCTTTAAGTTTCTCGGCTCCCTTTCCGCGCGTGTCCCACACAAAGGTGTTGCCTCCTTTTTTAACTTTTAATTTCTTGTTTTTTTCTTTGGCCTTATTGCTAAACGTAGCTAAAGTATCTCCTTTTTTATTAAAATAGATTAGTTTAACGTTATCGTTTTCTTCTAGTTTGTTAATATAAAAATGCGTAATTACACCGTTTGGGTGGTTGCTTCCAGCTAATTTAGATGGTCTGCTACTGCTACCACCTTTTGTTCTATAAGTGTCTTTTGGTTTGTATAATATTGATGTTGCATTTTTTGTATTTTCATCTAATTGATGCAATACAGACAAATCATCTAAAATCCATAAACTTCTACCTTGTGTAGCAACAATTAAATTGTTGTTTTTAATTGTTAAATCTGTTATTGGTACAATTGGTAGGTTTAACTGAAAAGGTTTCCAGCTAGCACCATCGTTAAAAGAAATATACATTCCTGTTTCCGTACCAGCGTATAACAATCCTTTTTGTTTAGGATCCTCGCGCACTACACGTGTAAAGTGCTCATTGTTTATACCGTTTGTTATTTTTGCCCAGGTTTGTCCGTAATCTGTAGTCTTGTATAAGTAAGGTGCAAAGTCGCCCAACTTGTATTTTGTAGCAGCTACATAGCACGTACCTTCATTAAAAGCAGAAGGTTCTATGCTATTTACCATAGACCATTGGGGCATATTTTTAGGTGTAACATTTTCCCAAGTTTCGCCACCGTTTTTAGATACGTGTATTAAACCATCATCACTACCAACCCAAAGTAAGCCTTCTTTAAGCGGACTCTCATTAGCTGCAAAAATGGTGCAATAGTACTCTACACTTGTATTGTCTTGTGTAATTGGTCCGCCACTAGAAACTAGTTTGCTAGGGTCATTACGAGTTAAATCATCACTTAATAATTTCCAAGACTGACCTTCATTTTCTGTAACGTGTACGTGGTTAGAGAAGGTGTATAGTTTTTTAGGGTTGTGTTTGCTAAATAGTATAGGAAAGTTCCATTGAAAACGGTATTTCATCCCATCTGCACCATATCCCATAGGATTGTCTGGCCATACGTTTATAGCTCTTGTTGTACCTGTTTTATGGTTTTTTCTAGTTAAAAATCCGCCATAACTACCACCGTATACAATGTCATTATTTGTTGGGTCTACAGCAATATGTGCCGACTCGCCACCTGCGGTTTCCTCCCAGTCATTATCACTAATAGAGCGCCCATCACTTCTGTGGTTTATACGTATGGTAGAATTGTCTTGCTGTGCAGCATAAATTCTGTACGGAAATGCATTGTCTGTAGTTACTCTGTAAAATTGTGCTGTAGGTTGGTTGTTGTAAGTGCTCCAAGTATCGCCACCATCATAGGTAATTTGCGCGCCACCATCATCACCAATAATCATTCTCTTTGGATTTTCTGGAGCTATCCATAAATCATGATGATCTCCGTGTGGTGCATTAAATGTGCTAAACGTTTTACCGCCATCTGTAGATTTGTGGTATTGCACGTTAAGTACGTATACAGTATTAACATCTTCTGTGTCTGCATACAAACGTGTATAGTACCAAGCACGTTGTCTTAATTTACGTTCTTGGTTTACTTGTGTCCATTTTTTACCGCCATCATCACTACGGTATAGGCCGCCTTTTTCTTTGTTTTCTACAATTGCCCATACACGTTCTGAGTTTTTAGGCGAAACAGTAACTCCAATAATCCCCAATGTATCTTTAGGAAAACCTTCGTTTTTAGAGATTTCTGTCCAAGTTTCTCCACTATCTGTACTTTTCCATAAAGCAGAACCGTCTCCGCCACTGCTTAAACTATAAGGTGTTCTTTTTGCGCGCCACGTAGATGCATATAAAACACGAGGATTGTTTGGGTCTAACGTTAAATCTACAGCGCCTGCACTGCTGTTAACAAATAGTGTTTTACGCCACGTTTTACCGCCATCTGTACTTTTATAAACACCACGTTCTTCTGTAGGCTTGTATATGTTACCTAAAACTGCAGCGTAAATAATGTTAGGGTTTTTAGGGTGAATTTTTATACGTGGTATGTGTCTGCTTTTACTTAAGCCAGCAGAGGTCCAAGTTTTACCACCATCTTCAGTTTTCCATATTCCATAACCAGATGAAACATTACCACGTAGTGTTTTTTCTCCACCACCAACATAAATAATATTAGGATCGCTTTGTGCAACTTCTATAGCGCCAATACTACCGCCAAAAAAGCCGTCAGAAATATTACCCCAGCTTCTTCCGCCATCTTCGGTTTTCCAAACGCCACCACCAGTAGCTCCAAAGTAAAATAAGTTAGGTTTGTTGGGTACGCCAGTTACTGCCGCAGATCTGCCACCTCTAAAGGGTCCAATTAAGCGGTATTGCATACTGCTATATAAAGCTTCTGGGTATTGGTCTGTTGTAGATTTTTGTTTTCTTTTTTGAGCAAAAGAAATTTGAGAAATACATAAAAGCAGCAACAAAAACGTGCTGTTTTTTAGGTGATTGAGTTTCATAATGTTCTTGGTTGTAATTAGTCTCTCTAAAAATAGCGAAAAAAACTAATAACCAAAGAAATTAATGCACTAGTGGTTTGTGTTGGTAGTATAATTTATGCATTAGGATTTTTACTTCTAATGCGCTTGTATAATTTAATACCTAGCATTAAAAGTAGTGCCAAAGTAAAAATGCCAAGTACACCGTAAACCCAGTTAATAGCATTTCTTACAATAACTAAAAACACCACAGAAAAAAGAATAAGCGTAGAAGCTTCATTCCAAATACGCATAAATTTAGAGCTGTACTTTATTTGGTTTTTTTGTAATTGGTTTACTATTTGATGATTTTTTAAATGATATAAAATAAGTAAAAAAACAAACCCAAGTTTTACGTGCATCCAAGGCAGTTGTAAAAATGATGGGTTAATTATAAGTAACAATAGGGCAAATAACACAGCCAAAATTGCAGATGGCCAAGTAATAATGTACCACAAACGCTTGGTCATTAATTTAAACTGTGTAGTTAATATTTCTTTTTCTGGTGAAGGTTTAAAACTGGCTTCAATATGGTAAATAAATAACCTTGGTATATAAAATAAACCAGCAAACCACGTAATTACAAAAATTAAGTGAAGCGATTTTATATACAGGTAGTATTCTTCCATTAGTACACTAGTTTATTTAGCTTGGTAAGCTACCATCTTTTTCCCAATTATTTACCCAGTCTGCCATTACAGCAACCCAGTTTTCATCAGTATTTAAACAAGGTATATGTTTATACTCTACACCACCAGCTTCTGTAAATTGCTCTTTACCTTCCATAGCAATTTCTTCTAAAGTCTCTAAACAGTCTGCAACAAAGGCAGGTGTAATTACAGCTAAATTCTTTTTACCTTCTTTAGGAAAACGTTCAAACTCAAAATCTGTATACGGTTTTAACCAAGGGTCGTTTGGTAAACGAGATTGGAATGATACACTTATTTTATCTTCTGGTATGCCTAAAAGAGCAGTAACTCTTTTTGTAGTTTCATAACATTGGTGACGGTAACATGTATTGTGAGCTACAGAGTTGGTAGCGCAGCAAGAACCATCTATTTTACAATGAAACTTAGTTGGATCTGATTTTTTTATGTGACGTTCTGGAATACCGTGGTAAGAGAACAATATATGATCATAATTAAAACCTTCTAGGCTCTTTGCTATACTGTTAGATAGTACTTTTAAATAATCTTCATTCTTATAAAAAGCTTGTAGCGTAGTTATTTTCATTTCAGGAAAATGCTGCTCTTTTTCTTCCATTGTTTTAACCACAACGGTTTCAAAAGAAGACATTGCGTACTGCGGATATAGAGGAACTAATAAAACTTCATCTACGCCCTTATCTTTAAGCTCTTGCAATCCGTTTTTAATAGTCATACTACCGTAACGCATACCCAAAGCAACAGGCATTTTGGTGTGTTCTTTTACCTTGTCTGTAAAACGTTCTGAAATTACAACAAGTGGCGAACCTTCTTCCCACCATATTTTTTTATATGCTTCAGCAGATTTTTTAGGTCTGGTACGTAAAATAATACCACGTACAATAATATTACGTAACCAATTAGGTACATCTATAACCCTTTCATCCATTAAAAACTCATCTAAATATGGCTTAACATCTTTAGGTGTTGGACTATCTGGTGATCCTAAATTTACTAATAAAACTCCTTTCACAACTGTATCTTTTTAGAAATGCAAAAATAAGGCTTGTTGCTCAACTTTAACACTTTTGGTTATAATTTATACTTATTCTTTAATAGTTATAATCATTTTTAAAAGTTTACTATCTTCATAATGTAACGTTAATTAGTGTGTATTTTTTTTGCGATAATTATATTTAATGCAACTTACAACTAAATTATACGTTGTTATTTTATAAAAATACTATTTATGCGCTTTCTTATTTGTTCTGTTTTACTGTTATTTCTTTGTTTTGGTAATGCACAAGAAAAAAACAGTTTGCTTTGGGAGATTTCTGGTAACGGATTAAAGCAAACTTCTTATTTGTACGGAACAATGCATGTGAGTAAAAAAGTGGCATTTAGGTTAGATGATGTTTTTTACGAATCGTTATTAAAAAGTGATGTAGTTGCATTAGAGTCGGACCCAGCTACGTGGTTAGAAGAAGATATTTCTCAAAATGCCATACGTTACAATTACGTTCCTAAGGGTTTTTACGCAAGTTCATTTATGATGATGAATCCTGAAGTAGAGCAGGTGGGATCTTACCTTGCTTTTGAAGATCGTATTTTAAATGGATTGTTGTACAGAACCAGCTCTTTTGCTCAAGATTTTGAAGAGGAAACATATTTAGATATGTTTATATACCAAGCAGGACAAAAGTTTAACAAAAAAATAGTTGCATTAGAAGATTTAAATGAATCTACAATTTTAGTGGGTAGGGCAAATTTAAATGCAATGAAAGACAAACCAGACGATTGGCTGCTAAAAAAAATGCAGCAAAAAGGAATGGATTTTTTATTGCAAGATGCTTACAGAGAGCGTAATATAAATTTAATAGACTCCTTAGACTCTGGTATGTATACCAATCATTATTTAAAAAATATGCTGTATATACGCAACCAGAATATGGTTAATAAGTTAGATACATTATTAAAAACTAATAAGGTTTTTACTGGTATTGGTGCGGCTCATTTACCTGGAGATAATGGTGTAATTTCTTTGTTGCGTAGCAAAGGATATACCGTAAAGCCGTTAACCTCTAAGTCTGGATTTAAAGGCAGACAATTAAAAGAAAAAATAGTTAAAACTTTTAGGCAAAATAATTATAAGGAGCAAACGCCAGATGATGAGGCTTTTTCTTTAATGTTGCCTAATAAAATGTATGCTGTTACAGATAGTAATGTAACCAGTTATATAGTGCCAGACCTTGCAAATGGTAGTTATGTAATGATAACTCGTATACCTACTTTCTCGTATTTAAAAGACGATAGAACTTTTGATTTTAAAAAAATTGACGAGTTGCTTTTTGAGAATATTCCTGGTAAAATTATAGAGAAAAATATGCTAGAAAAAGACGGTGTTCCGTTTTTTGAAATTAAAAACTTGCTTAAAAATGGTGATCATCAACGATACCAAATTTACATTACACCTTTAGAAATTATCATTTTTAAAATGGGTGGTGAAGGTACTTATGTGCAACAATACTCAGATACTATTTTTAATACCATTAAGTTAAAAAAAGATGTTTTAAAAAAGGCAAAAGTTACATCCGGATTTAAAGATTTTTCTGTGGAAATGCCATCTAATTACATTTTTCCTAATAAATATAGGTTGGGAAGTCGTTTGGTGCAAGGTGTAGATGAGGCTACAGACGATTACTTTTTTCTTAAAAGAGTAGTACAAAACGATCTACGTTTTATTGAAGAAGATACGTTTGAGCTTAAGCAAATTCAAAAACGATTTTACCAGCAACTAAAAATTAAACCTAAGTATAAAGACACTAAAAATAAATCACTTGTTTCTAGCGCAGTTTTAGATTCTGTTTCTGGTAAAAAATTATTTTTAAAATCTGTTGTAAACGGCATAAACTATTATTTGCTAGGCACGGTTAGCACAGATTCTACCGTAGCAAACACCTATTTTAATTCTTTAGAGTTAAAGAGTCCAACTTATAAAAAGGAGTTTACTTTTGTAAAGGATACTGCGTTGTACTTTACCACAAAATCTACGGTTAAGCCACCTAATTTTTCGGTAAATAACTACAGTTTTAATAATGGTAGAAAAAAGCCCAAAGAATACAACCCGTATACCAAAACCAATATCTACCAAAATAATAACGGAGAAATGGTTAGTGTTTCTGTAAACAAGGCACATGATTTTTTAATGTTACCAAGTGTAGACTCTCTTTGGACATTGCGTAAAAAAATATACAGAAAAAAGAGCTTTGTAATTCACAAAGAACAACAATCTACAACCCCAGAGGGCTATGAGCAGTTAAATTTAATTTTAACAGATACCGCAAGTACAAGAGGTATTTTTGTTAGAAACATATCTAAAGATGGTTTGTTGTATGAGATTAAAGCAGTTGTAGACACCACTCAAAAATCTAGCAAATATGTGACAACATTTATTAATAATTTTATCCCTGTAGATACTGTTATTGGTAAATCGTTTTTAGAAGATAAAACACCTTTGTTTTTTAAAGCTCTGCGTGAAAATGATAGTATTGCTCTTAATGGATATCGATTTATAAATTTTGAACCTAAACACTTAGATTCTTTAGTACATTATGTAACTAAGTTTGATTTTAATGACAGTCAAAAGAAAATACAATCTCATTTAATACAGCAAATGGGCAAACTAAAAAGTAACAGGGTTGTGCCGTTTTTTACTACTTTTTACGAAGACTCTTATAACAACTCTAGCGCCCAAACTAAAATATTACAAGCAGTAGCGGCTAAAGCCAATGAGGCATCTGTAAAAACATTGTTAGACCTAATGTCTAAAGATTTGCCTTTGGTGAGTAATAGTTATGAAATTAACACCATATTTAAACCGTATTTAGATAGTTTGCCTTTAGCAAAACAACTGTTTCCTAAAATTTTAGAGTATAGTGCAATAGAAGAATACAAGGCGCCTATATTTTCAATTTTAGCACGTTTGCAATTGCATTCTCACATAAAAGTTGGCGCCTATAAAAAATATAAAAAGCAAATTTTAAATGATGCTAAAATTCAGCTTAAAAGACATTTAGGAAAGGACAAGGTAAATGGTATTAGTGGTGTATTTGGCTCAAGAAATTTTACTTATAACACGTTAGAAGATTATACAATACTACTTTTTCCTTTTCGTAAAGAAAAAGAAGTGCAATGGTTTTATACAAAACTATTGTTAAGTAATGACGCTGCCGTTAAAACAACCTATGTAGCTTTGTTAGCTAGGTCTAATTCATCTATACCAAATGGTATTTTAGATTCTTTAGCAGCCAAACCTGCAAGCAGAAAATTACTTTTTGATAAGCTTAAAGTTGCTAAAAAATTACAAGTATTTCCTAAAGATTATTACACGCAAGAAAGCTTGGGAGAGAGTTTAATTTACCTGCGTAACAAGTACAATAGAAATAAGTATACGGTAGATTTTATTAATCAGAAAGATTTGATGTACAAGGGCACTAATTATGTTGGGTATTATTACAAGTTTACACAAAAAACTAGTTATGATGAAACTGAAAAAATTTACCTTATAGTTTATCCAAAAAGCAAAGAAATTGGTGTACAACCTTTTTATCAAAATAAAGGAAGAAATTTTGAAGATGTTTATAGTCAGGATGAGGTTATAGATATGGTTACAGAAGAGTTTATTTTAAAGGATAGAAAACGTGCAGCAGTATACAGACCTAATGCATACAATACGCAATTTGGATATTACAATTACTAAACTTTAGTTACTTTTACTAGCTATGAAAAAACAATTGTTTTTAATATTTATACTTGCAAGTTGTGTATTTTGTAATGCACAAGATATTACGTGTTCTCCTAAAGATAGCGTTGCTTTTGCTAATAAAATTAATGAAATAAAATTAGTGAGTAAGGCAACTACTTTTGGCGACTCTTTAATTGCTATTGGTAAAACATTTTTAAAAATACCATATGTTGCAAAAACATTAGAGATAGGAGAAAAAGAATCTTTAGTGGTTAATCTTCAGGGTTTAGACTGTACCACTTTTGTAGAGAATGTACTTGCTTTTGGGTTAATCTCTAGAGCAGATAGTTTGTATTTTCCTTCATTTACTTCGGCCTTAAAAAAAATTAGATACAGAGATGGTAATTTAGATGGTTATGGGTCTAGGTTACATTATTTTACAGAGTGGATTTCTAACAATGAAACTAAGGGATTGGTAAAAAATATTACCAATAAAATTGGCGGTAAAATTGTTAAAAAGGAAATTAACTTTATGGGTACACACAGAGATTTATATCCATTTTTAAAAGATGATGCAAATTATAACACCATATTAAAAACAGAAGCTGAACTTAAACAGAAAGAGTTTTGTGTATTGTCACAAGAAGATATTGCAGCTAACGAACACCTAATACAATCTGGAGATATTATTGCGCTAGCAACCTCTATTAATGGTTTAGATGTTACGCATACAGGTATTGCTATACGTGCAGAAGATGGGCGTATACATATGTTGCACGCCTCTACAGGATCTATGCAAGTAGAGATTACAAAAATGCCATTGGTAGATTACCTTAAAAACATAAAAAGTAACATTGGTATTATGGTTGCAAGACCAATTTAAATTAGCCGTTAGTTAAAGACATTAAATATTTTTTTGGTGTTGTGCCATATTTCTTTTTAAAAGCAGCTATAAAATGGCTTGCAGTACTGTAACCTACTTTTAAGCCAACTTCGTTAACATTATGTTGGCCGGTCTCTAGCATTTTACGTGCGTAATCCATTTTGTGCTCAAACAAAAAACTATATACAGAGTCGCCATAAATTTGTTTAAAACCTTCTTTTAGCTTTTTTAAAGACAAGCCAATTTCATCAGACAATTCTGCTAATGTTGGTGGTTCTGCCATTCTAGCAATAATAATTTCTTTGGCTTTTCTAATTCTTTGTACATTATCTTCATCAACCAAAAAAGGACATTGCTCAATATCTGCATCTTCACTTTTGTTAAAATACAAAGCAATAAGCTCATAAACTTTGCCTTTTATGTATAGGCTTTTTATAGAAGAGTGCAGATTGTAATTCATTATCTGACTTAGAACTATTGCTGTAGCCGGACTCACATTTTCCTGTGAGTAATATTTTTTATCTTGAAAATCTGAACTTAAAAACGGAATGTAATCTGCTTCTTTAGAAAATAATGAATGAAATTTACGAATTGTCATTACCACAGATACCATCCAAGAGTTAGGGCTTAACTCTAGGTTTAGTGGCAAATCTTTTTGTGTATTGTAAAGTAATAGAGAGTTTTCTTCAGAAACCTCTAAAGCATAGCTACTGTCATTAAAAATAAACTTTCCGTTGCCTTTTAAGCAGTAATGAAACTGTATGAAAGAGCTGTCTATTTCACGTTCAACTTTTTGATTTTCAATACTATCGTTTTGTATTTTAAGTACATAAAAACCATCTTCAATTAGTACTTCTTCAAATGAACCTTGAGCGGTATTTTTTACTTCCATTTTAAATTTTGTTACAGTTTCACTCTATTTAGAAACTTTCTAAATAGAAAAGAGCTATTCATTGTTACCATAACAAATATAAGCATTTAGCCTCTTTTTAGTGTAAATAAGAGGTTAAAAAGCGGTAATCGATACTTATTGTTCTTCTAGCGTTATTTTTATTCTAATGCTAGAATTATTTTTGTAACCGATTTGAAAAATTCCCAATGAAGAATTATCATATTTCTAAACATAGTTCCTTTTACACCATAGGTCTTAATTATGAAAAGGCAGATGCAGTAGTAAGAGGCAAATTTAGTTTAGATGAAAAAGCAATGAACACATTGCTAGTAGAGGCGGCAGAAGAAGGTATAGATGGTTTGTTGGTAACCTCTACTTGTAACAGAACAGAATTGCATGGTTTTGCAAAGCATCCATTTCAATTAATAAAATTGTTGTGTGATAATGCTTCTGGTACTGTAGAAGAGTTTCAGGAAGTAGCATATGTATATAAAAATAACGATGCTATTAGCCATTTATTTAAAGTTGGTACAGGTTTAGACAGTCAAATTCTAGGAGATTTTGAAATTATAAGTCAGCTTAAGCAAAGTTTTGTTCGTTCTAAAAAACACAATTTAGCAAACCCTTTTATAGAGCGCTTATGTAATGCGGTTATACAGGCAAGTAAGCGTATTAAAAACGAAACAGAAATATCTAGCGGAGCAACATCTGTAGCTTTTGCATCTGTACAATACATTATTAAAAACGTACCTAATATATCAGAAAAGAATATTTTACTTTTTGGAACAGGTAAAATAGGGCGTAATACGTGTGAAAACTTAATAAAACACACACAAAACTCACACATTACTTTAATTAATAGAACCAAAGACAAGGCAGAGAAAGTTGCTGGTAAGTTTAATTTGGTGGTTAAAGATTATGGAGATTTACAGGCAGAAATTAGAAATACAGATGTATTAATAGTTGCCACTGGTGCTGCACAACCAACCATTTCTAAAGAGTTAATTTATACAAAAAAACCACTATTAATTTTAGATCTTTCTATACCTAAAAATGTGGCAGATAATGTAGAGGAGTTAGATAATGTGTCGCTTATTCATTTAGATCATTTATCTCAAATGACTGATGAAACTTTAGAAAAAAGAAAGCAGTTTATACCACAAGCAGAAGCCATTAATGATGAAATTAAAACCGAGTTTATAAAGTGGTTAGAGACCCGCAAATTTGCTCCGGTAATTAAGGCATTAAAGCAAAAGCTAAATACTATTAAAGAAGAAGAGCTAGATTTTCATAGCAAAAAGGCTGCTAACTTTAACTTAGAAGAGGCAGATATTATAACAGACCGTATTATACAGAAAATTACAAAGCAGTTTGCCAATCACTTAAAAGATGAAAATACAGACGCTAACAATAGTTTAGACTTAATACAGAAAGTTTTTCAATTAGAAGTGAATACAACAAAATGAGCAAAATAATACGCATTGGTACCAGAGATAGTGAACTTGCATTGTATCAGGCAAACAGAGTTAAGTCAGAATTAGAAACCCTAGGATTTAAAACTAAAATAGTAGCTGTTAAATCTGCAGGAGATTTAGAGTTAGATAAACCTTTGTACGAGCTTGGTATTACGGGTATTTTTACTAGAACCCTAGATATAGCAATGCTTAAAGGAGAAATAGATATTGCAGTACACTCTTTAAAAGATGTACCAACTGTTTTGCCTAAAGGTATTGTACAAGCAGCTGTTTTAGAACGTGGTAATGTTAAAGACACTTTGGTATATAAAAATAACGAAGAGTTTTTAGGTGCCCGTGATGGTGTTATTGCTACCAGTAGTTTGCGCCGTAAAGCACAATGGCTAAACCGTTACCCAACTCATAAGGTAGAAGATATACGTGGTAATGTAAATACACGTTTGCAAAAATTAGAAGATTCTGAAACATGGAACGGAGCAATATTTGCTGCCGCTGGTATAGGTAGATTAAATTTACGACCAGAGGAAGCTGTTAATTTAGATTGGATGATTCCTGCGCCAGGACAAGGTGCAATAATGGTTACAGCAAAAGAAGACGAAGAAGAAATTTTAGCTATTTGTGAAGAAATAAACCATAGAGAAACTGAAATTTGTACAACAATAGAACGTACTTTTTTAAATAGGTTAGAGGGTGGTTGTACTGCTCCAATTGGTGCTTTGGCATACATAAAAAGTGAACAAGTAATTTTTAGAGCCGTATTACTAAGTCCAGATGGAACTAAGAAAATAGAGGTAGACAGACTTGTAAAATTAGGCGATCATAATAACTTGGCAATAGAAGCTGCAGAACACGTTTTAGAACGTGGTGGTAAGTATATCATGGAAGGTTTACACAGTGCTAATAAAGAAACCACTGTTTTTTCTACCAAATTGTTAACTAATGACCAAAAAGATAGGTTAGCAAATGGTATTGCTGCAGAAAGTAGTGATTTTATAAAAATTAGTTCTAACAGAATACCACCAAGAGTATTTAAAAAAGAGATTGAAAATGTAGTTTTTACTAGTAAAAATGCAGTAGAATCTGTACTAACTAATTACGCAGGGTCAGAGCTTCAGTTTAATAATATTTACTGTGTAGGTCGTAAAACCAGACGTTTTATAAAAAACAATATTGGTCCGGTTGCACATTTTGAAAAAAGTGCAAAAGAATTAGCAGAGTATTTAGTAGCTAATTTAGCGGTAAAAGAAATAACCTATTTTTCTGGTAATTTAAGGTTAGATGATATGCCTTCTATTTTAGAAAAAAATGATATTAAAGTTAATGAAATAGAAGCTTACCAAACAAAGTTTGATGCCAAAAAGGTGCCAAGCACTGTAGAGGCTGTATTGTTTTACAGTCCGTCTGGTATAGAAAGCTTTTTAAAAGAAAATAAAGCCAATGCAATTGCTTTTTGTATAGGAGATACAACAGCAGCAGAGGCAAAAAAACATTTTGCAGATGTTAGAGTAGCAAAACTACCAACTGTAGAAAGTGTTATAGATTTAGTAAACGAGCATTATAAATAGTTTTTAGCTTTTGTTTATTAAAAAATATAGTTTAAGTTAAATAAATTCCTTCTCCTGCGGAGAGGGCTAGGGAAAGGATATGATAAAAAACGATTTATTTTTAAGAGCCTTAAAAGGTGAAACCGTAGACAGACCACCAGTTTGGATGATGCGTCAGGCAGGTAGATACTTGCCAGAGTTTATGGAAATAAAGAAAAAATACGATTTCTTTACGCGTTGCCAAACACCAGAGTTGGCATCAGAAATAACAGTGCAACCTATACGTAGATATGGTATGGATGCTGCTATTTTATTTTCTGATATTTTGGTTATTCCACAGGCAATGAATATAGAGGTTGAAATGAAACCTAATTTTGGGCCTTATTTGCCAAACCCTATTCGTACTTCTAAAGATTTAGAATCTGTTATTGTACCAGACATAAACAGCACACTTGGTTATGTTATGGATGCTATTAAAATGACAAAAGAGAAGTTAAATGATGATATTCCTTTAATTGGTTTTGCAGGTTCTCCTTGGACAATTTTATGTTACTGCGTACAAGGGCAAGGTAGTAAAACGTTTGATAAAGCAAAGGAATTTTGTTTTACCAACCCGGTTGCAGCTCATCAATTATTGCAAAAAATTACAGATACTACAATAGCTTACCTTAAAGAAAAAGTTAAGGCTGGTGTTAACGCTGTTCAGGTGTTTGACTCTTGGGGAGGTATGTTATCACCAACAGATTATCAAGAGTTTTCTTGGCAGTACATACAGCAAATTATAGATGCCTTAAAAGATGAAGCTCCGGTTATAGCTTTTGGTAAGGGATGTTGGTTTGCATTGGGTGATATGGCTAAATCTGGTGCATCTGCATTAGGTGTAGACTGGACTTGTTCTGCACGTAATGCACGTTACTTAACTGGAGGTAATATTACATTACAAGGTAATTTTGATCCGTCTAGGTTATTATCTCCACCAGAAGATATTAAAAAAATGGTGCACCAAATGATAAATGAGTTTGGTAAGGATAAGTATATAGTAAACCTTGGTCACGGTATTTTGCCAAACATACCGTTAGAAAATGCAAAAGCATTTATAGACGCTGTAAAAGAGTATAAAGCTAATTAGTGAAAGTCTGGACCAGAATAAAAAGTTTAAGTGTAAGACAGTTTTTTAAACTGTCTTTGCTGTTTTTAAGACATCCGTTATTATTGGTTCCTAGTATAAAAGCAACAAAACAAACATTTGCTCTTTGCAATACCTACTATCCAGGTGGGCACGGTAAAAGTAATAAAGGTAATGCGTTTAGACACGCAGTGTGGAATGCTCTTTTGTGTACTTACTCACTAAAACGCACAAAAAGCAAGCAAAAAAGTGTGTTTTGGGCTCAAAAAGTAACCGATTTGTATGAAAAAGTTACTAATAATAATGAGTTAGATGAACTAATGGACCTACAGAACAATGCTGTTGGTAGACTTTATTTTTTTAATTATGCAGACAAAAAGGAATCGGAATTAATAAACTTTATTTTTGAAAAAAGTAAGGTAGCCGAAAAAATTGCAAATGCAAAAGACATAAAACTATATCCTGCAAATATGGTATATATTGTATCTTAGTTTTTAAGAATTTTAAAACATAACAAATGCTCAAAAATATCTTAAAAGGAATAAAAGCCTATGCTGGTACTTTTGCTTTAATTTCTAAGCTAAAACTTTGGAAATATTTTCTTGTTCCTGTACTAATTAGCGTATTAACAGCAGCAATAATTGTTTTGTTAGCTATTTGGTTGTCTGGTAGTATTGGTGGTTTTATAGCGCAAATCTGGATTTGGGATTGGGGCAAAGAGGCTTTTACTGCAGTTTCTAACTTTATAGGCGCAATAGTAATTGTTGTAATAGGTTTATTGTTATACAAACACATTGTAATGGCATTATCTGCACCTTTTATGAGTCCTGTATCAGAAAAAATAGAGGCACATTTAACAGGTGTACCGGCACATAGCCATACAAACACTACTTTTAGTGAGCAATTATGGCGTGGTATACGCATAAACGTAAGAAACTTAGCTAAAGAAATTTTATTTACAATACCAATTCTATTACTTGGTTTTATACCAGTAATTGGGGTAGTCTCTACAGTGTTACTGTTTTTAATGCAAGCATATTACGCAGGTTTTGGTAATATGGACTATACTTTAGAACGCCATTTTAACTACAAAGAGAGTGTTGCATTTGTTAAAAAAAATAGAGGTTTAGCTATAGGTAATGGTATTGTTTTTATGCTGTTTTTGTTTGTACCATTAGTAGGTATTATTCTTGTTTTGCCTTTGTCTGTTACTGCTGCAACATTAAAAACAGTAGAAATTTTAAAGAAAGATACTTTAACTATTAAAAAATAATTAGTATGCCACACTTTGTTATAGATTGTTCTAGTGATATTTTAAAACTGCAAAATCCAGCGGAGGTTTTACAATCAATACACGCTGTAGCAGTAGCTTCTAATTTATTTGATGAAGCAGATATAAAAGTACGTTTAAACCCTTTTGCAGAGCACTATTTGGTAGGAGGTAAGCAAAAACCTTTTATTCACGTTTTTGCTAACATTATGGAGGGTAGAACTAAGGAATAAAAAGCAAATTTATCAAAAGAAATAACACGTAAATTAAGCCAGTTATTCCCAGAAATCCCTTTTATAGCTATTAATATTAGAGATTTTGAAAAGGAAACTTATTACAATAAATCAATGATTTAAAATAGTATGGTTTTAAGAGATATGCTTTGTTTAGATAAATGCACTTATAAAATAATAAATGAATATTATTGAGAAATACGATAAACCTTTTCGGTACGGAGCTATAGTTTTAAATGTAATTTTTGCCTATAAGTTATTTGTAGTTTGGTACACGCCAAACATTACTGATGCTACTAAAATATTATCATATGTTACCCTTATGGCTTTTGAATTTGCTATGGTGCATTCTGGTTTATTTATGGCTTTTTTACCTAAGCGGACATCATTATTTCTCTTAGTACCTTTATATGGTGCTTTTGCTCTTGCTTTTAATAGTTTTATAGAAGGCAATGATATTTTAATACTGTATTGTGTTGTAGTTTTTAATCGTATGCGCTATGCTTTTTTTAATGTTAAACAAGAGTTGAAAAATGAATTAATACTAAAGTCTGTTATTTCTGTAATAGGTTATTTTTTTTTATTATTGGGAACACTACTAATACAATCTGTAATTCCAGAACTAGGTTTAACTAAAGATTTTTTAGCAAAATCTAATTTTTATAAAGATCTTACAATTACTGGTTTGTTTGTTAGTCAACCACAAATTCCGCTATTTTTTGGGGTTCTCTATTATTTATTTTTAGCAATAACCGATGCATATTTAATTAATGATAGCAATAAAGTAGTAGCTAGTAGACAAGATTTATAAAAGACATTTAAAAATTTATGATATAATGAAAGATAAGTTTTATAACTATATACAAGAATTACAGGATACTATTACCACTAAGTTAGAAGCTATAGATGGAGATGCTAAATTTAAGCAGGACATTTGGAAACGTCCAGAAGGTGGTGGAGGTAGAACCAGAGTTATAGAAAATGGTGCTGTTTTTGAAAAAGGTGGAGTTAATATATCTGGAGTTCACGGAAAGTTACCAGAAAGTATGCAAAAGTATTTTGGTGTAGAAGATGCTAACTTTTTTGCCTGTGGACTAAGCTTAGTATTACACCCTAAAAACCCAATGGTACCAACAGTACACGCAAATTGGCGTTATTTTGAAATGTATGATACAGACGGTAACATTGTAGACCAATGGTTTGGTGGTGGGCAAGATTTAACCCCTTATTATTTGTTTAATGAAGATGCTACTCATTTTCATAACGTATGTAAAACTGCTTGTGATAAGCACAATCTAGAGTTTTACGCTAAATACAAAGCTCGTTGTGATGAGTATTTTTGGAACGCACACAGAAATGAAGCGCGTGGTGTTGGTGGTTTATTTTTTGATTATTGTAAAGCAACAGACGCTATGTCTATGCAAGATTGGTACAATTTTGTTACTGAGGTAGGCAATAGTTTTTTAGATTGTTATGTGCCTATTGTAGAAAAAAGAAAAGAATTGCCTTATACCAAAGAAGAAAGAGATTGGCAAGAGATTAGACGTGGCCGTTATGTAGAATTTAATTTGGTGCACGATAAAGGAACGTTGTTTGGGCTAAAAACAAACGGGCGTATAGAGAGTATTTTAATGAGTTTACCGCCACATGTACAATGGGTTTATGATCATACTCCAGAGGAAGGTAGTGAAGAAGAAAAATTGCTTCAGGTTTTAAAAACACCTAAAGAATGGGTGTTAGTATAAAAAGTTATATTAGAGTATTGAAATAAAAAAGGTGTCTAAAGTAATTTTAGACACCTTTTTACATTTGGGGAACAATCAATTAAACTAATAAAAAAAACTATTTCATTGGTAAAACAACGGTATCTACTACGTGTATAACGCCGTTAGATTGATTTACATCTGCAATTGTAACTGTAGAAATATTACCTGCAACATCTTTTAACTGCACTTTACCGTTTGTAACCATTGCAGTTAGTTTTTCATCAGCAACAGTGGTAAATTCAGCTTTTCCTTTGCCCATTTTTATTGCTTTTATAATGTCTTTAGCAGAGTATTTACCGGCAACTACATGGTAGGTAAGTACTTTTTGTAATGTTGCTTTGTTTTCAGTCATTAATAATGTCTCTACGGTACCTTTTGGTAATTTTTCAAAAGCCATATTTGTTGGTGCAAAAACAGTAAAAGGACCTTCTCCTTGTAATGTTTTTACTAAGTCTGCAGCTTTAACGGCAGCAACAAGTGTTGTGTGGTCTTTAGAGTTTACAGCGTTAGTTATAATATCTTTTGTTGGGTACATTTCTGCGCCACCAACCATTTTTGTTTCAGCTTTCATCATTTTATCTTGTGCAAAAGTGTTTGCTCCAATTAAAAGTGTTGCTGCTAATAATGTCGATTTTAATACTTTAGATAATTTCATTTATAAGTGTTTTAAATTTCTGTTTCAACCTTACCTACGGTAAAAAGTAAAACAGGGTTTTACAAAAATGTCTCTTTTTTATATTGTTGTATTGTTTATGGTGAAAATTACAAAACCAACTACCTGGTATAATTGTATATACTATAAGTTGCTACAATCTTATATTGTGGTAATATTCTCTGTTTTTAGGTTAAAGAGCAGTATTAAAGGCATATTTAAAAAACATATTAAGCTACAAGAAACTATGTAGTTTGTTATAGTGGGAGTTTATAAGAAATAAAAAACGCCCCATATGGAGCGTTTTTTTATAGAGTAAAAAGTGTTTTTATGTTATTCTAATACATCTTTTAAATTGTCGCCAGATTTACGATCTATTAATTTGTTGTAAGGATCTATACCAGCTTTTTCAGGCTTTTTATCTGTTACAATTGTAAATGTATTGTCTCCTGGTGCCAACCATTTTAATTCAAAATAGTAAGGGTCTTTTATGGTAACATTCTCATCATTCTTAATATCAGGTCCAAAAAGTCCTATGTCAACTAAATTCTTTTTAGTGTCAGTTTCTCTTTCTTTTCCTTTGTCATCATAATAAATTTTAGAAGAATTTACAGTAAAAGTAGTTTCCCATTTTCCGTTGTCTAATTTTTTGGTTTTAGCATTTACAACTTTATTTTCATACAAAACAATTTCTTTAAAACCATCAGTAACCTTATATTTTAAAGAGTCTGGTGCTATAGCATAAATGGCATCATATAAATTTTCAGATGTAGCATACACTCCTTTGTTAAAGTATTTATACTCGTTTAAAAATTGCTTTAGCGCACTATTAATTTTGTCTTCGCCAATAACATCTTGTAATTCATACATAACCATAGAGCCTTTACGGTACCAAATATGCTGACCAGTTTCTACATTTAGTAAAGACCGTTCTGGCTTAAAACTAAACTGGCGTGCACTTAAATAAGAGTCTAAAGAATTTTTTAAGAACGATTTTATTCCGTTTTCTCCATACTCTTTTTTCATTGTCATTAATGACACGTATTCTGCTAAGGTTTCAGAAATTATATTAGATCCAGAGGTTTTACTAGGAGTTACAATATGTCCCCACCATTGGTGTGCCACCTCATGAGATGTTACTCTAAACGCATAATTAAAATCTTCTGCTTCTGAAAAGTTAGCTACAAAACCAAAATCTTCAGAATATGGTATTGTGGTGGCAAAAGACTGTGCAAAAGTTGAGTATGCAGGGAATTCTACAATTCTGATAATAGAATACGGATATTCATAAAAGTTTTTAGAGTTGTAATCTAAAGATATTTTTATGCCATTAATAAAGTGTTCTAAATTTTTCTTGTGTTTAGGAGAATGGTAAATTTCTATAGCTACTTTTTTTCCGCTTGGGGCTGTCCAGTTATCCTTTTTAACATCATAAGCAGCAGATGCAAAGTTGAAGAAATAATCTGTTTTTTCACTTAATTTATAAGTAAAGTAACTTCTATTGTCTTTATCCCATTTTTTAATAAGGTTACCAGGAGCAATAGCTGTTTGCCCTTTAGCGGTGCTTACAGTAGCTTCAAAATTCATATAATTTGCATCTTCATTAAATAAATTTTTACGCAAGGCAATGCTATCTGTTCTTGGAGACAACAGATAATCCATTTCTTCTAACCCATATTTTTTACGCGTACCGTTGTCGTTTAAAGCAATTTCATAATGAAAAGAAGGGAAAATATCATCTCTAAAAAAAGAGCCGTTATTTAACACATTTGTTTCTAGTCCGTTAGAAAAACCTTTGGTAATAGCTCTAGTATTTATAACTAAAGAAGCAGTATCCTTTGGTTGTAAAGGTTGCGGTAATTTATATATAAATAACCTGTAAATACTATCTTTTAAAAATGGTTGTAGTTCTTTACCGTTGTATACAACCTTAGTTATTTTAGTATCTGCAACACCAAATTTAACTTCCATTAAAAGTGTGTCTATTGGAGTATCAAAATTATTTACTGCAGTAAAATTACCTTCTGCATAAACGTCTCTTTCCTCAGGGTAAATATCTACTTTAGCCTTTAAATCTATAATTTGTATATGAGGCTTGTTTATGTATTTGGCATATTTTTTTTCTGCATCTGCTGCAATTTTATTGCTGTAGTCTGCGCTTCCTATACTGTTTAAAACTTGTAAATTATAGTAGCTATATGCACCAACAGCAACAAAGCCAATGCTAAATACAACAAAAGCAATTATTGTTTTTCCTTTAAAACGACTAGCAGCAAGGCGTAGCCTTTCTTTAAAAGAAGAGTAAAATCCTCTGCTCCAAAAAACATAGCCAACTACAGCTAAAATACAGCTAAATAATATCCAATACAGATTTAGCCAAAAACTACCTGTTAAATAATGTCCAAAGCCATTTAAATCACTTAAAAAGCTACCAGGTACACCGCCATAAAGAAATAATGGGTTGTTTACTTTAAAAACTAAGGTAATTAGTAGCGGTAAGCCTAAAGAAATTACAATAACTAAAAAGTGACCTAAGAATTTATTGTTTGCCAATATGTGAATAAAAAACGCCAGCAATACTGTTGTAATGTAAGCCGGAAAAATGTAGGCAAAATTAAATGTAAGATACATTCCCAACTCATAATTAAAATAGCCATTATAAGTTTGATATAACATACCAACTAAAATGGTAATTAATGTAAGTACAACAGCTACGCCTATAAGTGCAATAATTTTAGAGATGTATAATGTTGCGTTGGTTACTGGTAGTGCGTCATAAAATTCAAATGTTTTACTTTTTCTTGTTCTGTGTACCGCTTCACCAGCATAAATAACCAGTATAATAATGGAAAAAACTAATAGCCCAGAACTTAACTCTTGTACCATAAAACGGGTTATTGGTAAAGATGGTGTGCCGTAGGTTTGTGTAGTTTGTGTTGCAATAAATACAGAGAAAATAATACCAACCAGAATAAGTATTCTAAAAGCATTTTCTTTTACAATAGATAAAAATTCAATTTTACTTAAAGACCATAAATTACCCCAAATAGCTTTGTTGCTAAATACTTGTTTTATACTATTTGTAGCAATTGTTGTTTGTGGTGTGCTATTATCTTCTTTTAATTTTTTAGCCTTTTTAGGTATTAAAAAGCTTGGGTAAGAGAATTTAAATAATGTAAATAAAAATATACCAATACTAATTGCTAACCATAGCAAGCGGTTTACTAAAAACTCTCCATACATTGGTAAATACAAGGTGTTAACCTCGTTAATAGACCAGTATTTTTTTATGTACTTATACGCTTCGGAGCCAAAAGGATCTACATAAATACTTAACCATTGACTATCTAAATTGCTTAATAAAGTACCAGCAACATTACTAAGTATAAAAATTAAAATTCCGCCTAAATACAAAATAGACATTCTTTTAAAAAATGTCATTAGACTAAAGAATAATGCGCCAATAAATAATGAGTTAAGCGTTAAGAAAAATACAAAAGGGAGTATGTAAGATGTGATGTCAAAAGCTGTATAAACGCCATAATCTGGTCTGTTCCATAAAGCTCCAATACCAATACCAATCATAGTGCCTAATACGGCACCAATATTCATAATAGTTACAATAGTAAAACTACCTAAAAAGCGACCAAGAATATAGTTTTTTTCTGTTACAGGAAATGTAAAGTAGGTTTGTGCGGTTTTGTGCTCTTCATCTCTAAATACTGGTACGCCCATAATTGCAGCGTAAAAAAACAAACCAAGCATACTCAATGCTCCCAAAACACTGGCAATAGAGCTTGGACTGTTTACAAATTGTGCTGTGCCAGAATCCAAGCTAAATAACGCTAGTAAACACGGAATTATAAACATTAAAAAAATGTAGATGTAGGTTACTGGTCTGCGTAACCTGTACTTTATTTCAAATAAAAATATTTCTTTCATAATTACACAGTTTGGTTAGCCATTTGGTTAATACTGTAAAAGTAAAAATCTTCTAAGGTGTTGCTTATAACTTCAAAACCCTCACCAGGGTTGCTTTCAGCAAAAACATTAATGTTTAGGCTGCCACTGCGTAGGTATGATGATAGTACGGTGTAATTGGCTTCATACTCAGCAATTTCTTCTTTATGAATACTTTTTCTAAATACCTTACCATTTAAAGAGTTGGTTAATTCCATTGGGTGCCCTTGTACCAGTACTTGCCCCTCATTAAAAACTGCCATATTTGTGCATAGGTTAACAACGTCATCTACAATATGTGTAGATAAAATTACTACAGCATCTTCTCCCAACTCGCTTAATAAATTATGAAAACGGTTACGCTCTAGGGGATCTAAACCAGCAGTTGGCTCATCTACAATTATTAATTTAGGATTACCAATTAGTGCTTGTGCTATACCAAAACGTTGGCGCATACCACCAGAGTAATCTCCTAAATTTCTTTTTCTAAACTTGTATAAGTTTACTTTGTTTAGCAAATCTGCTACGTATGCTTTGCGCTCACTACTATTTTGTATTCCTTTTATTTTTGCAATATGATTTAGCATCATTTCTGCAGAAACTTTAGGGTAAACGCCAAAATCTTGTGGTAAATAACCTAATACTTTGCGTAATTCTTCAGGAGTTTTAAAAACATCTACACCATTAAACTCTATACTACCGCTATCTGCTAACTGTAATGTGGCAATGGTTCTCATTAAACTAGATTTACCAGCGCCATTTGGACCTAAAAGACCAAACATACCTTTGCTAATTTCTAAATTTACATTGTTTAATGCTTTTGTTCCGTTAGGATACGTTTTGTTAAGGTCTTTAATAGATAGCATATGTAATATTTTTAAGTTTTGTTGATATTAATTGGTTAGTAACCTTAGTTGTTAAATTGTTACATAATTAAGTGTGTAATTTAAGAAATGTCTTACTGTTTTAACAATTATCTCCAAGTAATGGCTTTTTTAGAAGCATCTTTAAATTGATAAACAATATGTGCTAGCCTTGCTTTAATTAGTTGTTGTCTGCCGTATTTTGTTCTGGTATATATTAGGGAGGAATTACCAACAAATTCTTCCCAATAAAAATGAAATCTTTTGGCTTCTGCTTTACGTTTACAAAAAATGGTAGGTACAACGTAATAGGTTCGCAAATTCCATTTTCTTTTTAACCAAGAGCTATTGTCTATTAAATACTTTGGATTGTCTACAGGAGCAATAATTTCTTCTAGAGCAGTAATAAATAAAGAGCTCTCATTAGTAGTTACGCCTGTTATGTAAAATGCAAAAACACCATTACTATACCGGTCGGTTTCTAGTTTAATTTTGTTTATTGGTGTTGTTATTTTTTGTAATGTCACTAAGGAATGTAATACAGCTTGTGCTATTTTTTGTGTTTTACGCTCCATATTGCCAAATAAAAAGTAAAGCTTTAGTGCTTTGTATGCTTTAGGTATGAAACCTAAAAAAATAGCGCCAAAAAATAGCGATATAAATTGCATTACTCCCTTACTTAATAGTATGCCTACATTTTTTAAAATAAACTCTGGTATTATAGCAAATGTACCAACTAGCACTTCTAAAAAAAGATATTTACTAGCGTTTACACTGCGTAATTTTTTTTGTTTGGTATAAGGTTCTTTGTAAGGGTATAAAATGTTTAATTCTCTAATAAAAACATCTCCTTTACCAATTGCTTTTTTCCATCTGGTGGCAATTAAATCTCTTTTGGTTGCAATGGCAAAAGTATCTTTATTTAATTGCTCTATGTTTATTTCTGGTGAGTATTGCAAAGGTAAACCTAACCTATCTAAACCATTAACAATGTAGGGTTCTCCTTTTAGAGCAACACCCATAAAAGCATTAAATCTGCGGGTTAGTTTTTCTAAATCTTTACCACCTTCGGGATCTGTAGGATCTAAACAAGCCAAGTGCCAAATATTACCAGTTTTGTTTTTATTGCCAGCTTGAGTTCTAATAGCTCTACCACGCATTTGGTTAGATGATACAAACGAGCCAACATAAGACGCCAATACCAAGGTGTTAATTGCAGGAGCATCCCAACCCTCGCCAAGTAAAGATTTTGTACCAATTAGTATTTTTACGGTTCCGTTTTCAAAAAGCGCTGTAACTGCAGATACTATTGTGTTTTTCCCTTTTTTAAATGAAGTTATAATAACAAAATCTTTATCTGCCTCTAAAGGTTTTACAGTAAATGTAGTATGGGCTGCTATTTTTTTTAAATTGATGAGGGCACTCTTATGCAAAATTACAATAGAGCCAGTTAAAATACCTAGTTGTTCTTTATGTTTGCCTTGTGTGCGTAAGTATTGAAAAATAGATACAACACCTAATTTATTTAATTCTTCAAGTTTAGAGCCATCAAAATACAGAAATTCTTTTCGTATAAAATCTGTTAAAATAACAGCTCTTAAATCGTCTTTTAAATTATCACTTTCGGCAGTAATAATGGTATTTATACTTTTTAATTTGCTAGGGCTATTGGCTAATGTTCTGTACAAATCTTCAACACCAACAAAATCTACTCGCATTTTACTAAAAGCACCAATTTTTCGTAAATCCCTTTCAATGGTATGTAGCTTCCCTTCAAAAGGTAAAAGTAAATCTCGTTGTACAACCAGTATTTCTTGCAGTAAAACTTGTAGCCAGTTGTAGTTTAAGTTTGGAAACTCAATTTTATCATCCTTAAAACCTAAAATTGCTATTTTTTCTTTTGGAACAGTTATTTTTGCTGCATTTAAAAATATAATTAAAGAAGAGTAAAATAGTGGTTTGTTGTATATACTTTCTAGCTCTTCTTCTGTGTTTTTGTAAAAAGGATGTTCTTGTAAAATGTTGGTAAACTCAGTATCATCTACAAGTGTATTTATAAAGTTTAAAATGTTTTCACGGTAGGTAACAATACTTTCTATTTGTTTTTTATCTGGCTTAGAAAAATACACATAATCTTGGTGCGGACATAAGTCTCCATTTTTAACTAAATCAGGAACCACAATTTCATCGTCTATTGGTCCGCATAAATCAAAATATTTTTTTACCTCATTAGCTTCGCTATCGTAAGGCGGTGTAGCGGTTAGCGATATTACCGTTATGTCATCTGCCTTTTTAATTTCAAATAAGCATTTCCACCACTCATTTTTTAGGTGGTGTGCTTCATCTAAAACAATAGTTTTTATGTTGTTTTTCTTTATAAAGTTAACTAGAGTTTTAGGGTTGTCTAGCTTGTTAAAATCTTTATGTAAAGCGTGCAAAGCCTGGTAGGTAGTAAAGGTAATTTGCTTTGGTTTTTTTATGTTTAAAGAGTAGTTTGTATAACTTTTATCTTCTAAAAAAAAGGTAAGCATTCTGTCTCTCCATTGGTTTCTAATGGTTAAAGAAGGTGATAATACCAAGGTAGTTTGGTTAACTCTTTTAAGCATTTCTATGCCTAAAATTGTTTTTCCAGATCCAGGTGGCGCTACAACGTGTAGGTGCTTGTCGTTAATATGCGTATCAAAATTGTCTAAGAATTTTTGCTGATAGGTACGCCAAGTAAACTTAAATTGTAAAATGTTGTTAATAGTACTCAAATGAAGGCTCTTGGTTTCTGTATTTTTGGTTGATATTAAGTAACTTTGACACTACTAAAGTAAACAATAATTATGTATCCAATTATTAGAAACAGAAGATTGCGTAGTAACGAGGCAATCCGTTCTTTGGTTCGTGAAACCATAGTATCTCCAGATGATTTTTTAGTGCCACTTTTTGTGGTAGAAGGTAAAGCTATAAAAGAAGAAATACCGTCTATGCCAAATTATTTTAGGTATAGTTTAGATTTGTTAGAAAATGAGGTGAAGGAGCTTTGGAAAATGGGCTTAAAGTCGGTTTTACTTTTTGCAAAAGTGCCCGATAATTTAAAAGATAATAAAGGTACAGAAGCTGTAAACCCAGACGGATTAATGCAACGTGCTGTTAAAACAGTAAAAAACGCTTGTCCAGATATGTTGGTAATGACAGATGTTGCTTTAGACCCTTATTCTTCTTACGGCCATGATGGTATTATAGAAAATGGGTTGGTTTTAAATGATGAATCTGTTGAGGTGCTTACAGAAATGAGCGTGTCGCATGCAGAAGCAGGAGCAGATTTTGTTGCACCTAGTGATATGATGGATGGACGTATTTTAAGCATACGTGAAGCTTTAGAGGATGATGGTTTTTACAACACTGGTATTATGAGCTACAGTGCAAAGTATGCCTCTGCTTTTTACGGCCCTTTTAGAGATGCTTTAGACTCTGCACCAGTAGATGAAAAAGATATACCTAAGGATAAAAAAACATACCAAATGGATTATGCCAACCGTTTTGAAGCCATTAGAGAAACAGAAATGGATATTGATGAAGGTGCAGATATTGTAATGGTAAAACCAGGACTTTGTTATTTAGATATTGTACGTGAAATTAAAAATGAGGTAGATGTACCAGTGGCAGTTTACCAAGTTAGTGGTGAGTATGCAATGGTTAAAGCAGCAGCAGAAAAAGGTTGGTTAAACCATGATGCAGTAGTTATGGAGCAACTTACCGCAATAAAAAGAGCAGGTGCAAATATTATTGCAAGCTACTTTGCTAAAGATGCAATTCGTATTTTAGGGTAATTTTTTAAATACAAATTATAAAGGCTTGCTAAAAAGTACAACACACTTTTTAGCAAGCTTTTTTTGTAATACGTTATAATATGCAATTTTTTATTACGAATAAAGGTTAAAACCTTTCGGAAATAGGTGCGTATTATAGCAGTCCTATAAAAATATATAGTTTAGTCCTGTTTAATACCCTCATTTAATGTGCTAACACAATATATATGATACAGTTTTTAAGAAATATTTTAGGACTTGGCCCTGCAGAACCCACAAATTTGCGTAAAAAGCCCACAGCTAATACACAAGCCAGAACTCTTGCAAAAGAAGTTATTACTGATAATTTGGAAATGGATTATACTATGGTTTATCCGTATTTGGTTTCTAAAAAAACAAAAGAAATAGATTTGACCGATGATTTAGTTTCGGTTTTTTATGAATCAGAAGATATTTATGCTCCTACTGTACAGGCTTTTGTAATGATGGATAAAAGCAAAGAGGATGCAAACGGAGAAATAGATGTTTTTCATTTAAAAACAAGTAATAAAACTGAAAAAGACTATAAAAAGCTTGATAAACATAGCATAACCAATTTGGATAATTTAGAATTGCCTTTTATGTATTGGGATTTCACTGATGAAAAAAATGAGTATGATATTTTATCAGCCAGAATTACTCCGCTTTCAAGTGAAAAAATATTGAGTAGAAAACATATGTTAGAGGCTCACAAAATGCTAAACTCTAATGAGCTATTGGTTTCTATTCCAAGAAAAGGGCTTATTTATGTTTGTTCTTATTTGCTAGACACCAAACATATATATCAATTTATAGACATTCATACATATATGATATTAACTAACAAGCAGAATTGTGAACTTTTATGTGAAGATCTATTTGTGGTTAAAAATGGAGAAATAAGTAATGTAATAGGTTTAAGTCAGCTGTCTGATAAGCTAAGAGAAGGTAAACTTTAATAATCCCTTTTAACAGGGTATAATTGTATAAACTATTCTTTTAATTTTACACCTCACTGCATCAATCTTAATAATTATCTATGAAAAAAAACCTACTACTATTATTAATTGTAATACTATTTAATAGCTGTTTTGGCGGAGATAAAACTGATGATGAATTGTTGGCTAAAGACAAAAAAACTCTTGTAGCTAGTATAGACTCTGACAAGGTGTTATCCTATAAATTTGGAAAAATACTAATTAAAGCATCTGTGGCAAAAGACACTGTCTCTCCAGAATTTGCAGAGTTTAAGTCGGATTTAGATAGGGTTTTCTCTAAAATTTCTAAGTACAACTCTAATGACCAAGAGAGTTTATCTGTTTTAGATTACATTTCTATTTATAGAGATTACAAAAAAATGGAAAACTTTATTATGGAGACTGATGAGGATGAGTTTCCTACATTGTTAGAAGCTTTTAATGCATCTAATGCACAAGAAAAAAAATTTTTAGCTGGTAAAGAAAAAGAGTATGTGCAGAATATAGAGCATTCGGTTTTAAGTGCAATTGTTATTTTAAGTAGAGATATTGGTAAAGAGGTCTCTTTGTATGAATGTTCTAAAACTAAACCAGAATTGCTGCCAGACTCTGAAATAAAAACACTTTTGCAATATTTTAGAGGCTTTTTGTTTTTTGAGAAAAAACTATACTACTTATCTGAAGATGAAATATCTAGAAACATAGATTGGTTAAATGCTAATGAGGGTATAGACTTGCCATACACAAGAGCTATGTTCCAGTGGGGAAATCTAAATAATGAGCAAACCCATATTGGTTTACACTCTTTAAATCATTTATTTAGAGGTTTTGATAGGCTAATGATGGAACGAGATATAGATGAAGAACGTGCATTAGAAGATTTTGAAATGTTTTTAGAAGACTCAAAAAAAATAGGATTAGATAATGAGGTAATTTGGTCTATAGAGTCTTACTTATATCTTAAAAAAGAAAAAAATGATAAAGCCATAGCTGCTTTAAAAAAATTAAAAACAAGTGATTTGCTTTCAGCTAAAGAAAAAGAAAGGTTAGGTGAGTCTATAGTATATGTAAAAAATAGAGAGCCAGGTAAAGTATTAAACGGTTTTTATGATAAATACTTTTTAAGCAAAATAGCAACCAAATATATGCTGTCTCTTTTAGCAGAGGTAGATTGGCAAAAGTTAATGGAAGAGCAAAACGTACCACACACTAAAGAAATGTTTACTGCTATAGAAAATTTTAACAGCTTTATAAAAAATTACAATAAGTATACAAGCTCTGAAAATTTAGAGAAAACAGGAGAAGAGCTGTTGCAACAGGGTGAAGGTCTTTGGGACAAAACAAAAGGGTTGTTAGATTAAGCTACAAATTATCTTTTTTAAAAGCGTAGTATGAGTTTTAAAACTAGTATTACGCTTTGTTTTTTCATGAAAGTATCAATATATCGCATAATTTACTAATTTTTTAATTGTTAAAATTTTTACATTCGTTGTTGACTAATAATTAAGATTGTTGGTGCTTAATATATTGAAACAATGAAATTTACATTTATAAAATACATTGCTTTAGCTGCATTTTTGTTTACTTCTTACACTGCATTTTTACCAGCAACATTAACTACAACTACTTTTAACACTAAAAATACAGAACCTACTATTGCAAAGGATAGTAGTTTAGATTTTAATCCAAATTTTCATATTTATTTATGTTTTGGGCAGTCTAATATGGAAGGTTCTGCAACTATACAAAAGAAAGATTTATTGGAGAACAGCCGTTTTAAAGTATTACAGTCTTTAGATTGTGATAATCTTAAAAGAAAAAAAGGGGAATGGTATACGGCTGTAGCTCCTTTAACTCAATGTTACACAGGTTTATCTCCTGCAGATTATTTTGGCAAAACAATGGTTAACAATTTAGCAGATAGTATTAGTATAGGTCTTGTAAATGTTGCTGTTGGCGGATCTGATATTAGGTTATTTGATAAAGAAATTTATGCCAATTATGATGATACTTATAAAGAAGATTGGTTTGCAGATAAAATTAAAGCATATGGCGGTAACCCATATAACCATTTAATACAATTGGCTAAGCAAGCGCAAAAGAGAGGTGTTATAAAAGGTATTCTTTTACACCAAGGAGAAAGCAATACAGGTGATGAAAAATGGCCATCTTACGTAGCTACTATCTACAACAATATGTTAGCAGATTTATCATTAAACGCAGCAGAAGTACCTTTGCTGGCTGGTGAAATGGTACACGAAGATCAAGGAGGTAAATGTGCAAGTATGAATCCAATAGTTAATACATTGCCAAGTGTAGTCCCAACTGCACATATTGTTTCTTCTAAAGAATGCGAGGCACGTAAAGATAGCGTGCATTTTAATTCTGCCGGAGTACGAGAATTAGGAAAAAGATACGCTCAGAAAATGCTACAACTTAAGTATAAGTAAAAAGCAACCACATTATATTACAACATTAGTAATGTTTTAATACTAACATAAAATACCATACTTTTGGTTTTTAAGTTGTAAACAGATGTCTACACCATCAGTAATTCAAAAACATGGTTTTAAAGAAGGGTTGCCACAAGAGTTTGAGTTGGTAAACCTTGCAGACTTGTACAACAATTTTTTTGATGATTTAATAGTTCCTCACAGAGCAGATTTTTATCAAATTATATGGTTTAAAAAAGGAAATCCCAAACATATGGTAGATTTTAACCCTATAGACATTAAACCAAACTCAATTTTATTTGTAGATAAAAATAGTGTACAATGTTTTGATGCGGATGTGGCAGTAGAGGGTGTAGTTTTACTGTTTACAGATAACTTTTTTTGTAAGACCGATGAAGACACAAAGTTTTTAAGAAGTAACATGCTTTTTAACGATCTGTATTCTATCTCTACCATACAAGTGCACAAACTTACATCTATTTATACAGGTCTTTTTCAATTTATAGAAGAAGAACTACAGGCGAGTATAGATAATTACCAATCTGATATACTTAGAAATTACCTTCAGAATATTTTACTTTTATCAGAAAGAGAAAGGCAAAATCAGCATAGTAAAAAAATAAATAAGGGGCCAGATATAGATTGCGTAATTAAGTTTAGAGACTTGTTAGATAAAAATTTTATTGAGCAAAAATCGGTAAGCAAGTATGCAGACCAACTAAACGTAACTCAAAAACGTTTAAATGCAGCTACATTAAAAGTAATGGATATTACGCCTAAACAAATGATAGATGCCAGGGTAATATTAGAGGCAAAGCGTTTGCTAGTGCACACAGAGGATAGCGTAAAAGAAATTGGCTACAGAATTGGTTTTGAGGAGCCTACAAATTTTGTAAAATATTTTAAAAAACACCAAGGCTTTACACCAACCGAATTTAGAAAAAAAATACTACTGGCGTAAAATTACCATTTTTAGCCGTATTTGTATCATAATACATAACTCCTGATAGCGCAAATTTGCTTCATAATTTAACCCCAATAAATGAAACAAATTAGTAAAAATGAAATTGTTAATTGATGTATTAGGTTGGTCAGGTTCTGGCTTTTTAATCCTTGCTTATGGGATTACACTTATAGAAAACAATAAGTACGTTAACTATGCTAAGTACTTAAATCTTTTTGGAGCACTTTTAATAGCCATAAACTGCTATTATTATAATGCTATACCATCATTTGTTTCTAATTTAATTTGGTGCATTATGGCTACCTTAACTATTTACAGAACAAAAAAGAAACAACGCTATTTTGTTAAGCCAAAATTTAAAATGTAAATTATTATACCCTGTTTTTTTTATTTTTGATATTTTACAAAGTAGTATTACTTTACTAGTAATTTTTAATTACATAGAACTGCTAACTTTTTGCTATTTTCGTAATCTAATCATATACTATGGGTCTTTTAATATTTTACGCATTTATTTCGGTATTCTTTTCATTCTTGTGCTCTATACTAGAGGCGGTTTTATTAAGTGTTACTACTACATTTATAAACGTTAAAAAGAAAGAGGGTAAAAGCTTTGCAACAGAATTAGAGGCTTTAAAAAAAGATGTTGATAAACCGTTAATTGCTATTTTAACATTAAATACAATTGCACATACAGTTGGTGCAATTTTAGTGGGTGTACAAGCAAAAGTTGCCTATGCAGAAATGTATGGTACTGCAACAACTAGTGTTTTTGGCGTTACTTTTACAGAAGATTTAATGGTTGGTATTGTGTCTACTTTAATGACAATTTTAATATTAGTAGCCTCAGAAATTATACCTAAAACTATTGGTGCAACGTACTGGAAACAACTAGCAAATTTTACAACAAAGGCATTAAAAATAATGGTCTTAATTTTAAAATATACAGGCCTACTTTGGTTATTGCAAGTGTTTACTAAATTAGTTGGAAGTAAAGAGCACCACGGTAGTGTGTTAAGTAGAGAAGATTTTACAACTATGGCAGATATTGCACATGAAGAAGGTGTTTTTCAGGAATCTGAATCTAAAATTATACGTAATTTATTAGAGTTTGATGAAATTTTAGCCAAGCATATAATGACGCCACGTACGGTTTTAAAATCTGCGGCAGAAACAGCTACAATAGGGGAGTTTTATGAAGCTAATCCTAAAATGCGTTTTTCTAGAATTCCAATATACAGTGGCTCTTTAGATAATATAACTGGTTTTGTATTAAAAGATAATATATTAGAAGAGGTTATTAATAAAAACGGGAATTCTCCTTTGTCTAGTATAAAAAGAGAAATTTTAGCAACGGAACGTAATACACCTATTCCGCAGTTGTTTGAGACGTTTATAAAGAAGAGAGAACACGTTGCTTTGGTTGTAGATGAATATGGCTCCGTAAGTGGTTTGGTTACTATGGAAGATGTTATAGAAACTTTGTTAGGAATGGAGATTATGGATGAGAGTGACCATATTGCGGATCTACAATCTCTGGCCAGAAAAAATTGGGAGAACAGAGCTAAAAAAATGGGGCTAATTGTTGAAGAAGATGGTAAAACAGATACTTCTGAAACAAAACCAGATGCTGCTGAAGATACAAAATGATAGAAACAGCTTACATAAAGACTCCGTTAGGTATTGCTAAATTAGAAGGCGATGAAGACGGACTTTCTGTAATTTCTGTTTTTGATGATGGCGAAATAACGGAAGTAATTCCAGAAGTGCTTGAAGATGCTGTTTACCAACTACAAGAATATTTTAGAGGAGAACGCACTACGTTTAGTTTAACTTTAAATCCTGCTGGTACAGATTTTCAAAAAAAAGTATGGGATGCGCTTTTGCAAATACCGTACGGTAAAACATATTCTTATTTAGAATTATCTAAAATTTTGGGAGATCCAAAAGCTATAAGAGCTGTTGCATCTGCAAATGGTAAAAACCCCTTGTGGATTATGGTTCCCTGTCATAGAGTAATTGGTAGCGATGGTTCTTTAACAGGTTACGCAGGTGGCTTACACCGTAAAAAATGGTTGTTAGAGCATGAGAGTCCTGTTACACAAACCTCTTTATTTTAAAATAAAAAAAGAGTCAACTTATAAAAATTGACTCCTTTACCTACTATAGTAAGTATTTAGTTTTTACACGTAATTTCACTAGATTTTACATCATCTGCTGTGGCGTCAGATTGTTTTATACTCTCTTCAAATAAAACAAATTTATCTATAGCGTGCCCAGAAGATCTTGCAGATACCTCCATAGTGTATGTACCAGCGTTGTTAAAGGTCACAAAAATAGGATGACTATCATTGTCAGAGGTACTTGCTTGCCATTTAAAATCTAAATCGTTACCACTTCGGTATACTTTAAACCAACCGTCTTTAGAAGATCCTTTAGGGTTTGGAGTTTTACCTGTGTCATTTGGGTATACTGTGCTACCTTCTTTTTTGCCAAAAAAATCATCTGCATCTGCAAAACGTAACCAAGTATCATTATGGTCAGATCCGCTATCTCCTTTTTTTACGGCAGATTTCCACATAAAACGGTATGTACCCGGATTGGTAATTTTAATGCTATACGTAGCCAAACCTTCTCCAGGTTTTCCTAAGTATTGATCTCCTTCCCAAACCATATATCCTTTTCCAGATACGTTGTTCCCGTCATTTTTTTGAGTCCAGTTATCTGTAAACACAGCGTTTTCAAACTCCACGCTAATAAGACCATCTTTTTCAATAAAAACATAGTTCTCAATTTCACTACAGTTAGTGTTTTGTTCTTCAGAACTTTCTGTATCATCTACATTATTGGTGTCATCACTATCATCACTACTAGAACAAGAAAAAAATGTTGCAGCAATTAAGGCTAATGGTAATAATTTTAATTTCATAAGTATGTAAGTTGTTTTTTAATTAACTGTATTTGTAAGATTTTATTGACTAAGAATAGTATATTTCGATAAACGGTTATTTATACTTATATTCAGTTTTCTTTTAACACTAAACCATAACTATGCTTCATAAAATTAATCTGGAACATGTGCTTTTTTTAGATATTGAAACAGTGCCTGAGTATGAGGATTATAACCAAATGACAGATAAAAAAAAAGAACTATGGGCACAAAAAACAGCCTATAAAAGGCAAGACGACTTTACGCCTGAAGAATTTTATGATAGGGCAGGTATTTGGGCAGAATTTGGTAAAATAGTATGTATATCTGTAGGGTATTTTAACACAAAAGGAGATGTACGTAATTTTAGAGTGACTACTTTTTTTGGAGAAGAAGATATTCTGCTAAAAGAATTTAAAAACCTGCTAACCACGCATTTTGCATCACCTAAATACGTTTTGTGTGCACATAATGGTAAAGAGTTTGATTTTCCTTACATTGCGCGGCGTATGGTTATTAACCGTATAGATTTACCACCAAAACTTAATTTATTTGGTAAAAAACCTTGGGAGGTGCCGCATATAGACACTATGGAACTTTGGAAATTTGGAGACTTTAAGCATTACACTTCATTAAAGCTAATGACCAATGTGCTTGGTGTACCATCACCTAAAGAGGATATTGATGGTAGTATGGTTAGGGATGTTTTTTATATAGATAATAATATAGACCGTATTGTAAAGTATTGCGAATTGGATGTTATTGCAATAGCCCAAGTTTTTCTTAGGCTACGCAATGAGGACTTATTGGTAGATGATGAAATTAAACGAGTGTAAACCACTAGTTACTCATTGTACTTAAGCTGTATAAAAACAGGAAAATGATCACTGTAACCACCAACGTATTTACGGCCAACATATGTTCTAAATGGTGTGCCTTTAAACTTGCCGTCAAACTCGGTTAAAAAATGCTCATCAAAAATATTAGCTTCTAAAAAACTATGCGTTCCTTTTTCATAATTTAAAAAACTATGAGATATAATAATCTGATCAAATAAGCTCCATTTTCTCTTGTAGCTGGCACTCCCTTTCTCAAAAGTTAGTAAATGCTCACTAGGGTTATAAAACTTATTTGTATCCATTAATGTTTGTATGCTATCAGATTTTGGACTATCATTAAAATCACCCATAACTATGTAATTAGGGTTTGGATTTTTTTCTTCAATTTTAGCCATAAAGTTAATAAGCACTTTTGCAGCTTCAATTCTCTTATAATCTGTAGTAATTTTGCCTTCTCTTTTAGATGGCCAATGGTTTACAAAAACGTGTACTTCTTCACCATTTAATTTACCGTGTACATAAAGTATATCTCTTGTATTATCTACATCGCCATTAGTGTTTATAATATGTACGTGTATAGGCTCAGAATGTAAAACCGTAAAATAATCTTTATTGTAAATTAATCCGGTATCTATGCCACGCTCATCAGGAGAATCATAATGCACGTAATCATAATTTATACGTTCTAAATTACTATTAGTAACAAGGTCTTTAACAACATTTTCATTTTCCACTTCTGCAATACCAATAAGTACAGGAGGTTCTTTTGTGTTATGTGTTCCTATTTCCGATATGGTTTTTGTGAGTTTAAAAACCTTTTTCTTGTACCTATTATTTGTCCATCTTTTTTCACCTTTAGGAGTAAAATCATCATCTAAAGTTGTGGGGTCATCAATAGTATCAAACAGATTTTCTAAATTGTAAAAGGCAATTGTTACCAAATTAATCTTATTTTTTTATTTTAAAGTAGTAAAAAAAGTGTTTACTTTTTAATATTAGATGCTAAAATACAAAAATAGCTTAGCAAGTATTGATTAGATTTGCATTATAAATTAAACATATGCTAGAGAAGAAAGTCGTAGAATATGAAAGAGCGGTACTTATAGGAGTTATAAGTAGCACACAAACAGAGCAAAAGGTAAAAGAATATTTAGATGAACTAGAGTTTTTAACCTACACTGCCGGAGGAGAAGTTTACAAGCGTTTTGTACAAAAAATAGATAAGCCCAATCCTAAAACATATATAGGTAGTGGTAAAATGGATGAGGTTGCACAGTATGTAGAAGAACATAAAATTGGTTCTGTTATTTTTGATGATGAGCTAACACCTGGCCAGCAGCGTAATATAGAGCGCCATTTAAAATGTAAAATAGTAGATAGAACAACCCTTATCTTAGATATTTTTGCCCAACGTGCGCAAACAAGCTATTCTAGAACACAGGTAGAACTGGCACAGTATGAATACCTTTTACCAAGATTAACAGGTTTATGGACACACTTAGAGCGTCAAAAAGGTGGTATTGGTATGCGCGGTCCTGGTGAAACAGAAATAGAAACAGATAGGCGTATTGTACGTGACCGTATTACGTTACTTAAAAAGAAACTGTCTAAAATTGATAGGCAAATGGAAACCCAACGTGGTAACCGTGGAGCTTTAGTTAGAGTTGCTTTGGTTGGCTATACAAACGTAGGTAAATCTACATTAATGAATGTGGTAAGTAAAAGTGATGTTTTTGCTGAAGATAAACTATTTGCAACATTAGATACTACTGTACGTAAAGTTGTATTGGGGAACTTGCCATTTTTATTAAGTGATACTGTAGGTTTTATTAGAAAATTACCAACGCAACTTGTAGAAAGTTTTAAAAGTACCTTAGATGAGGTTAGGGAGGCAGATTTGTTATTGCATATTGTAGACATATCACACCCTAATTTTGAGGACCACATTGCATCTGTACATAAAATTTTAGAAGAAATTAAGGCTGATGACAAAAAAACTATTATTGTTTTTAATAAAATAGATCAGTTTACACATGAGACTATAGATGATGATGATTTGGTAACCGAAAAAACCAAAATACATTTTACATTAGAAGAGTGGAAAAAAACGTGGATGCAGAAAGTAGGCGATAGGGCTTTGTTTATATCTGCATTAAATAATGAAAATTTAGATACGTTTAGAAAAAGGGTTTATGATGAGGTTAGAGACATACACGTAACGCGTTTTCCTTACAACAACTTTTTATACCCAGAGCATTTAGATGAATATTAAATGTTAGCGTAAATAAATTACTATTTATCTAGAAAAGCGCACTTTATCGGAGAAAATGAACCGCTTATTTTTTATACAACAGAATAGAGCATGTTCACAACATAAATTGCCAGACTTTTAAGGTTCGCCATATCTTTACACTGTAATTAAGAAATAAGGGTTGTAAAAATCTAAATTTTAAAATTGCACAAACGATATTAAAACGCCTTTTTTCCCAAATCTGGCCTTTTCATAAAAATGATATAAAAAGATCCCAAATCTTATTATCAAATTTAACCTATAAGCCCTCTTTAGAGGGCTTTTTTAGTATTATAACCTTCCTTGTATTTTTTTTTAGTGTTTACTTGAATAATTTTTATAGTTTTGACTCACTAAAAATATGAGAATGAAACAGATAATTATTGCAGTTGTGTTGCTTTTTACGGTAAGTATGGGCGCACAAACTAAGAGCGACTTATTAACGCATTATAAAGCGTTTTACAAGCAAATGAAGTCTCAAGGAGATACACAAGGTATAATTAATGCCATTACACACCTAAATGTTTTGGAGCCTAGTGAGGCACGTAAAGATACTTTGGCATTTTTATATGTAAACAGTAACCAAAATATGCAAGCATTGCGTGTAATTGGTGTAGATACAAAAGACAGTGACTCTAACCTTGCTGTACAAGTAAGAGCTTTAGCTTTAAAAGCTTTAGGAGATGTAAAAAGAGCTATAGCCCAGTTTGAAATTTTAAACAAAAGAACACCTAATACTTTTTTAGCGTATGAGTTGGCAGATTTAAAAATACAAACAGGAGACAAGGCAGGTGCTCTAGTTAATATTGAGTATGGTTTGGCTAACGCTAAAGATGATATGAAATATGCTTTTTATGAAAGACAACAACCTTATGAAGTGCCTATTAAAGCAGCTTTTTTACATTTAAAAGCATTAATTGAGTATAACAATGACCAGTCTAAACCAGATGTTGCTTTGGCATTAATTAATGAAGCATTAGCAATTGCGCCTAACTTTAACTTGGCTAGCTTAAGCATGCAAGCTATTGAGGCAAGAAAGGCAGATGTAGAGACACCTAAAAAATAATAGTACCATTATAGAATAAAAAAAGGAGTGCTGTTAGCACTCCTTTTTTTATTGTCTTATATTTTTATAGCTTTTATTTTTGTTTTAATTGCTTTTTTAGCTCTAGGTCTTTATCTTTTTTAAGTTCAACCACCTTACTAACATTATCATTTGGTATGGCAATAGATAAAACATAGTGAGCTATTTTCCATTTTCCTTTTACTTTTTTAAGAACACCAGAACCACGGCAAATCTCCATTTGGGTATCTAGCAACTCATCAAACCAAGCAATTTTTTTAGATTTATCTAGGTATATATTGCGTTCTAGAGCCGTAAAACTCCACGCCTTTCCTTTGTCAAAATAAGGTTTAGCAAAAGCTCTAAAATCTTTATTTTGCCAGTTTTCTGTTGCATCTGTACCTATAAAAACACCATCTTTTGTCATTAAGCCAAAGTAAGTATCAAAATTAGCATCGGCGGCAGCCTTATGCCAAGCATCTACAACCGTATTAATTTCAGTTTTTTGAGCAGTTACTTGTAAACTTGCAACTAGCATAATAAGTAATAATAGCTTTTTATTCATTTTCTAAAATTAAATTAGTGTCTAAAGTATTGTTAGCAATAATGTTAAACTGGTTTCTAAAGTTGTTGTAAGCAACAATTAGCTCAGAGGCTGGTTCTAAAACATCTAAACTATACTCTATTGCTGCCTTAGTTTTTAAGGTGTAGGTTTTAACAACAGTTTGCCTACTTTTAATATGAGGTTTGTTAAACTCTTCAGGATAAGCAGATTTTTCTAACTTTTTTTGAGCTTCAATAATTTGGTCTAAAGTTAAACGTAAGTCTTCATCATTTTCTGCCTTGTACATACCATCTATGGCAGTATTAAAATCTTTATACTCTTGCCAATTTTCTAAAACAGGAATTACTTTGGGGTCTAGCTTTATTTTTTTTGGTAGCTTTTTAGCATTAAAAGTAATTTCATCTAAAACTTGCACTTCTTTTACGGTTTCTTTCTTGGTATTTTTGCAAGAAATAACGCTAAAAATCAATATAAAAAAAAGGAAAAATCTCTTCATAAGACGAAAGTATAAAAAAAGAATAAGATAAGAAGTTTGTTCACTTTCAATTCATTTATAAATTTAGTTAAATAAGTAGTAAATATGTAATTACCACTAAAGTTAATTTAATAAATATATCTTTGTAGCCTAACTTTAGAACACCAATTATTGTGCAAAAATCTATCTTAATTATAGGTGCCTGTGGGCAAATAGGTACAGAGCTTACTTTAGCTTTAAGAGAAAAACATGGTAACGATAATGTAGTTGCTAGTGATATTAGAGAGGGTGGTGAGGATCTTATGTCTAGCGGACCTTTTGAGCTTTTAGATGCTACCGATTATAAGGCTATAGAAAATGTTGTGATGCATTATGAAATAGAAGAGGTATACCTTATGGCTGCTATGTTAAGTGCTACTGCAGAAAAGTTTCCTATGCGTGCATGGGATTTAAATATGGGATCTCTTTTTAATGTTTTAAACTTAGCAAAAGACAAAAAAATTAATAAAATATTTTGGCCATCTAGTATTGCAGTTTTTGGACCTAATACGCCAAAAGAAAATACACCACAAAATACTATAATGGAACCAAGTACAGTTTATGGTATTAGTAAACAATCTGGTGAGCGTTGGTGTAGTTATTACCATAGTAAATATGGTGTAGATGTACGTAGTTTGCGTTACCCAGGGTTAATTAGTTGGAAAACACAGCCAGGTGGCGGAACTACAGATTATGCTGTAGAAATATACCATAAAGCATTAGAGGACAAGGCATATACTTGTTTTTTGTCTGAAGACACAAAACTGCCAATGATGTTTATGGATGATGCTATTAGAGCTACTGTTTCTATTATGGAAACTGAAGCAGAAAACATAAAAGAACGCTCATCATACAACTTAGCAGCAATGAGTTTTACGCCAACAGAAATTGCTGCAAGCATACAAAAACAAATACCAGAGTTTAAAATTGATTATAATGTAGATTTTAGACAAGAAATAGCAGATTCTTGGCCGCAAAGTATTGATGCTTCTACAGCAGAAAAAGATTGGGGTTGGAAAGCAGAATTTGACTTAGAAAAAACCACAGAAACAATGTTAAAGAATTTAGCGAACTAAATTACTCATCATTACTAGAGTTTAAATTTATGTCTGGGATGGCTGTGGGGTCATCATTACTAAAGTCCTCATAGTCATCCTCGTCATAATTTTCCATAGTATGCTCTAGCTTGGCACTAATTTTCACAAGGTATTTAGTGTTGTTAGTTAATACTTCTACAGCTTCTATGGTTTCATTTTTGGCGTTTTTAAAAACAATAATATCATTATCGCCATATCCTGCCGGATAACGCTCTACCAATAATTTTAAGACTTCGGGAGTTAGCTTTTTAAAATCTACAATTACCCGTTTAAGATTATTCATAACTAATATATTTAGAGAATTGTAATACACGCAGTATGCGAGTTACTAAAATTAGTTTATTATCTTAAAAATGCAAAACCAATAGAGTTATCAATAAGTAAAATATATAAGAAAATTTCTGCTAGTTACATTTAACTTTATTTTAGTGTGAATTTCGGAGTTAGATTTTCTTTTTTTAAATTAATAAGTTTAGCCAAATTTTTTATAAACTCGTTTGAATTAATTGCTACTATATCATTTAGTTCTGAATAGCGTACAAAAGAGAAATTATTTAACTTAAAACTTAATGAATTATGAAAATGTAATTCATTCCTCAAATCGTTGAGTTGAATAAGATGTTTTAAATTCGCATCATTTATATTTAAGCGTGAATTATATTTTTTGTTTTTTAATATCAAGCTGTAGTTTATTGTTTTTAATCTAAGCCCATATAAGGCTTTAACTGCTGATGGATTATTGTTTTTTTCACTCCAGTTTTTTTTAATTTCATTTATTTTTATTGGTTCTTTTTTTTGTTTTTTTGCTAGTTCAGGAAATTTAATTTTGTCAATTTCATGTATTATGTATCCAGCAACTAATAATTTTGATTTTGCAATGTTTTCAAAACAGATTGATATTTTTATTGAGTCAATCAGTCCATTAAGAGCAAAACCTTCTATTTTCGTCTGGTTTTTTGGTACTTCTTCTTTTTTTAATTGACATAGTTCTTTCAAAATGTTTAAATTTTGAATTACATAACTCGAGTTAAATTGATGTGAAGCAAAATGAATCATACTAATTCCACAAACAATCTGATTGTGTCCATTCAAGTAAATTGAATGAGGACTTTGTTTAATTATTTCATTTATGTTAAGAGCTTCGTTCATTACTACTTTACTTATTGGTAATATCAGACTTACCACCTGTTTTCTTTAAAAGCCTTATATGGTGTATTTCTATGCCTTTGTCTATAGGTTTTAGCATGTCGTACATATTTAACGCCACAACACTTGCGCCGTGCATGGCTTCTACCTCTACGCCAGTTTTGTAGTTTGTTTTTACCGTAATTAACACTGTAATTTCTAGATCATTAATTTGGTAGCTAATATCTGTATACTCAATTGGTAAAGGGTGGCAATCTGGCAATAATTCTGGTGTTTTTTTTACACCAAGTAAGCCAGCAGCTTTGCTCATAGCAAAAACATCTCCTTTAGGTACAGTTTTAGTATTAATAGCATCTATAGTTGCTTGTGAACTTACTTTAACTACAGCTTGTGCAACAGCTGTTCTAAGCGTAATAGCTTTGTGTGTAATATCTACCATTATTATTTATTTACTTTCCATTGGTAAGAACTGTCTTCAAAAATTTCTTTGCCAAATACAGGTACTTCTGCTTTAATTTCTTCTACAACATAATTAAGCGCATCAAAAACAACCTGCCTGTGTGGAGCAGAAACAAAAACAAACAAACATATTTCACCAACATTAACAATACCTTTACTGTGGTAAATATGCATACAGGTAATGTTAAATTTAGAAAAAGTATTTTCTTTTATTTCATGAAATTTAAGATTAGCCATTTCTTCATAAGCAGTGTATTCTATAGCTTTTACAGTATTGTTATCAATTTTATCTTGCCTTACTTGGCCTAAAAATATGTTATGAGCACCAATTTGTGTTTTACTTTGGTGTTTTGCAATAGCGTCACCAATAAAGGCACTAGATATTGCACCTTCTTTAAACACATTTTTTATTTTATCATTCTTCATAAATCTAATGTAAAAACTGTTTGTTTTGCAAAAAGTAAAAATACTGTTTTTTAATGATAATTGTTGCTTGTATAATATAGAGTAGTTGCAAAAATCATTGATAATCTTTTATTTAAATACAATAAGTAAGTATTAAAAATGTAATTAACATACTATATAGCGCTTTATTTTATCTTTTTGTTATTTTTGTGTAGATGCTAACTTGTTTAGAATCTAAGGACTAATTAACTCTTAAAAACAGAACAATGAAAATTACTAACAAATCACTACTTATGGTAGGTTTGGTTGGTGCTTTGGCGGTTACCTCATGTAAAGATGGTAAAAAAGAAACAGCAGCAACAGAAACAGAAACTAAAGAAGTAGTAAAAATTCCTGGTATTGTACTGGAGAATATGGATACCAATGTGGATCCTAAGCAAGATTTTTACAACTATGTTAATGGTAGTTGGATGAAGAATACAGAAATTCCGGACGATAGATCTAGTTGGGGAGGTTTTTCTGTACTTCGTAAGTCTACAGATGCAGATGTTTTAGAAATTATTAAAGATGCTAAAGAAAGTGGCAAGTACGGTGCAGACACAGACCAAGCTAAAGCTTTAGCTATTTTTGAAACAAAATTAGATACTACAGCAAGAAATAAGGCTGGTATAGACCCAATAAAGCCTGCTTTAAAAGCAATAGAGGAAGTTAAAAACTTATCAGATTTACAAACAGTTCTAGCAAAAAATCCAGCGGTTTCTTCTCCGTTTATTGGGTTTAGTGTACGTGCAGATTTAAATAACTCTGCAATGAATGCTGTTTATATGGGTGGTGCTGGCCTTGGTTTACCAGACCGTGACTACTATTTAGAACAAGATAGTAAGTCTAAAGAAATTAGAGAACAGTATAAAAAGTACGTTTCTAAAATGTTACAAATGTTAGGAGATTCTAAAGAAGATGCAGACCAAGCGGCTGTAACTATTTTAGCTTTAGAAACTAAATTGGCAGAACCTCGTTTAGACAAAGTAGAGAGTCGTGATGCAAGAAACTTTAACAACCCTAAAACTGTTGCAGAAACAGATGCAATGCTATCTTCTTTAGATGTTAAAAAAATGATTGCAGATTTAGGAATGACAAAAGAGTTTGATACTATTTTGGTAACACAACTAAAGTACACAGCTGCATTAGATAAATTATTAAAAAACACACCTATTGAAGATTTAAAAACTCTTGTAAAATGGGACACTTTTAACGGTGCTGCAGGTAGGTTAACTACAGCTACAGAAACTGCTAGTTGGGAGTTTTACAGCAAGTATTTAAGAGGTGCTAAAAAACAACGCCCAGCAGATGAGCGTGCTTTAGCAACTGTAAACGGTACAGTGGGTGAGGCTTTAGGTAAATTATATGTTGATGCTAAATTTCCGCCAGAAGCAAAAGTTAAGGCAGAGAAAATGATTGCTAATGTAATTACCGCTTATAAAAACCGAATTAAGAAATTAGATTGGATGAGCGAGGATACTAAGGTTAAAGCAATTGAAAAATTAGACAAATTCACTGTAAAAATTGCATACCCAGACAAATGGGAAGATTATTCTGCTATGGAAGTAGCTGCAGATAAATCTTATTTTGAGAATATGACAGCTGTGGCTAAATGGGGTAGAGATAAAAACTTTGCAGAAATTGGAGAGCCAGTAGATAAGAGTGAGTGGGGAATGTCTCCGCAAACTGTTAATGCATATTTTAACCCAATGAACAATGAGATTGTTTTTCCTGCTGCAATTTTACAACCTCCTTTTTATAACTATACTGCAGATGACGCTGTTAATTATGGTGGTATTGGTGCTGTAATTGGTCATGAAATATCTCATGCTTTTGATGATAGTGGTGCTCGTTTTGATGCAGATGGTAATCTTAAAAACTGGTGGACAGATGAAGATTTAGCTGCTTTTACAGAAAGAGGTGATGCTTTAGCTGCACAGTACAGTAACTTAGAGGTGTTAGATAGCGTTTATGTAAACGGTAAATTTACTTTAGGTGAAAATATTGGTGATTTAGGTGGTGTTTTAGGTGCTTATGATGGTTTACAACTATTATTTGAAGAAAACGGAAGACCAGAAGATATAGATGGCTTTACAGCAGAACAACGTTTCTTTATGTCTTGGGCTACTGTTTGGAGAACTAAATCTAGAGATGAGGCTTTACGTAACCAAGTAAAAACAGATCCGCATTCTCCAGGAATGATTAGAGCGGTACAACCTTTATTAAATATTGATGCCTTTTATGAAGCATTTGATATTAAAGAAGGAGATCCTATGTATGTTGCTCCAGAAAAAAGAGTACGTATTTGGTAGTTTTAAACTAACAATCACACAATTTTATAAAGTAAAGGCTACTCCTAAAAGAGTAGCCTTTACTTGTTTTTATTGATTCATAACTACTTATTTAGTTTATTAACTATAAAAATAGTTGTGTAACTAAAAAAATAGGTTTAAGTTTGATTTCTGATAAATTCGAGTTGTAATACATACAATATGAAAAAGTTAACAAACAAAGAGGAAGAAGTACTTAAAATTTTGTGGAAGCTAGAAAAAGCTTTTGTTAAAGATGTTTTGGCAGAATTTAAAGAAGATAAGCCACATTACAATACGCTATCTACTATGATTAGGAATTTGGAGGAAAAAGGATATGTTAGTCATACTGCATACGGCAACACTCATCAATACTACCCAATAGTAGAGAAAGAAGTGTACAGAAAAGGATTTATGAGTAGGGCAATTACAGACTTTTACAGCAACTCATACAAGAGTTTGGTGTCTAATTTTGTTAATGAAGATAAAATTAGCGTAGATGAACTAAAAGAGATTATTAACCATATAGAAAACAATAAATAATGGAGTATTTAATTTTTATTGCTAAAAGTAGTTTGGTTATAGCCTTATTTTTTATTTGTTTTCAGGTGTTTTTACGTAACGAAACATTTTTTAAAGCTAAAAGATGGTTTTTGCTAGCGGGTATATTTGTAGCAATGGCATTTCCTTTTTTAATTATAACCAAGGTAGTTTTTGTAAATACTCCTGTTGTAGATTTTAATCAATTAACCAATACGGTTGTCAATCAGTCATCAGTAGAAAATATAAATTGGTGGTTGGTAATTTTGACTGTTTACGCTATGGGTTGTATATTTTTCTTAGGTAGATTTTTAGTGCAACTAGCATCTTTATTTAGTTTAATTAATAAAGGAACAAGCACAAGAGTAGGTAAATATAAAATGATTGAGGTTACTGTGGATACCAGTGCGTTTTCATTTTTTAATTACATAGTTTACAATCCAAGTTTACACACAGCAAATGAGCTTAAAACAATTATTAAGCACGAAGAGTTACACGCTAAGCAAAAACACTCTCTAGATATGTTACTTACACATTTGTTATGTGTATTGCAATGGGCAAATCCGTTTGCATGGTGGTACAAAAAAATGGTTTCTGTAAACTTAGAGTACCTTGTAGATGATGCAATTGTATCTCATCAAAATAAAAAAGAATACCAGTATTTGTTATTGCAACAGTCTGTACATAGTATGGCATCTTTATCAGTAACCAATACATTTTTTAATTCACTAGTTAAAAAACGTATTGTAATGCTCAACAAAAGCAAGTCCAGAAAAGAAAGCATACTAAAAATGGGGTTGGTAATACCAATGTTGTTTTGTGCTGTTGTAGCATTTAATACAAAAACTATTGCCCAATCTAAATCTGTTTCTAATGACTTAGTTAGTGAGACTCCTAAAATAACAGTTGTTGAAAATAGTAAAACTATAAGTGTAAAAGACTCTGTTAAAACTTTAGAAAATAAAGCTAAAAAACAAGCTAAAGCTGCTCATGCGCAATCAAAAGAAAAGCAGGCAAAAGTGTCTAACACATTTAATTTTCAAATAGAAGATAATGCGCAAGCTACTATTACTCCTGTTTCTATGACTACGCCAATACGTGAAGTCAAAACACCTGAAAATTCTTATTTAAGAAGTAAAAAACCTTTAATAATTATAAATGGCGAGGTAATGCCAAGTTCTTTTGATATGAATCTGTTAATTCCTGAAAATATTGAGCATATAAATATCTTTAAGAATCAATCTGCTATAGATAGGTTTGGTAAAAAAGGAGAAAATGGTGTGGTAGAAATTACAACAAAAAAATAAAAATCAATCTTTAATCAATTAAAAACGAACAGTTATGTTACAAAAAATGAAATCAGTAAAAATTGTGATGACTACATCTATTTTAACAGCAGTATTTTGCCTGTTAAGCTTAAGTATAAATGCGCAATCTAATAGCTTTACATTTTCTAAAAAAGAGGGTAATGAAAATTTTAAATTTTTAAAAATAGATATAAACTCTAAAACAACAGAAAATGATTTAGCTAGCTATATTGCTGACGCAAAAAAGGAAGGTGTAACTTTATCTTTTAGTGATGTTAAACGTAATGATGAGGGAGAAATAACAAGCATATCTGCTACATATAAAACTAAAGACAACGCAACAGAAACATACAAAAAAGAGAAAAAGTGGGGCATAGAGCCTTTCTATTTTTATTTTTCTGTGAAGGAAAAAGACAAAAGTGTTGCATCGGTTGGATTTAAGGCTAAAAATAACAATCAGCTTTCTAACATACTTTTTGTTGTAAACGGACAAGAAGTTCCTAAACCTTTTGATGTTGGTATGATGGATCCTGAAGATATAGAGGCTATAAGTGTTTTGAAAAATGAAAGTGCAACAGCTAAATACGGTTCTAGAGGTAGAGATGGTGTTATTGAAATAACTTTAAAGTAAAAAATGAAGAAAATATGTAATATAGTACAGAAATACACTTGTGTTTCTGTACTTTTTTTATGTCTTGGAAGTACATTTAATACCATTGCACAAGATAAAAAAATAGCCAAGCCAAAAATGATTTTTATTGTTGAAGGCAAAGAAGTAACAGAAGAATACCTTTTGGTTTTGCAAAAAGAAAATAAGATAAAAGCAATGCATAATGGTGTTTCTAAAAAAGAGAAAAAAGCCATTGTAAAACGTTTTAAAGAACGATTGGATAACAACTTTGTAATGAAAATAGAAACCTTTTCTGATGAAGAAATATTAGCCAATAAAAAGAAACAGCTAGTTAAGAGTAAGTCTAAACGTAAAGAAGTAAAAGTTGCAAAAAAAGAAGCGGTATCTGCTTCTAAAATTAAAGTTGGTGATACTATTGCTGCTTTTGCCCTAGAAGATATAAATGGAGATGTTTTAAAAAGGGAAGACTTAAAGGGCAAAGTAGTATTGTTAAATTTTTGGGCTACTTGGTGCGTACCTTGTTTACGAGAATTTTATGAAATACCAGAAGTTATTTTGGAACCAAATACTGGTAAAAACTTTGTGTTTATACCAGTATCTGTTGGAGAAAACCGCTCTACTGTAGTTAAAAAAATGACCGAGCTTAAGGATAGAGGAGTAGACTTTAATGTATATTTAGATCCTAAAAATGAGTTTTACAGTGGCTATAGAAAGCAAGGAATACCGCTAAACTATATAATAGATAAAAATGGAGTGGTTGTGTATATTTCTGTGGGATACAATGAAAAAAACCTTAATAAATTAGCTGCAAAAATTAAGCAATTAGTAAACTAATATTTTAATATAAAAAAGCTTCAAACTATTTGTAAACCCATTAGGTTGAAGCTTTTTTTGTCCTGTAAGTTATATTATTTAATGTAAACAGTCTTTTTGTTTACAAACTCTAACATACCTTCTTTAGACAATTCTCTGCCGTAACCAGAGGCTTTTGTGCCGCCAAAAGGCAATCTTGGGTCAGATTTTACCATTTCGTTTACAAAAAACGCACCATCTTCAATTTTGTCTATTGCTTGTCTGGCTGCATCTATATCCTCTGTAAATAACATAGCTCCTAATCCAAATCTGGAGTTGCTTGCAAGCTCCAAACTGTGTTCTTTATTATTTGCCTTTGTAATTGCAGCTACTGGTCCAAATGTTTCTTCCTTAAAAACAGGCATATCCTCTGTAACATTTGTGAGTATGGTTGGTGCATAATTAGCACCATTAAGCGTATTGCCTAAAATTACTTTTGCTCCTTTTTGTACCGACTCATCAACTTGTTTTTTTAATTCTTCAGCCAAATCTTTGCGAGCCATAGAAGCCATAAAAGTTTCATCCTCTTCAGGGTTTCCAACTTTTAAAGATTCAACTTCTTTTTTAAACCTATCTAAAAACTCATCATATATTCCCTCTTCAACAATAAAACGCTTAGCAGCAATACAGCTTTGTCCTGTGTTTTGAAACCTAGCTTTTACCATAGTTGGTATGTACGTATCTAAATCTGCATTATCCCACACAATACACGCGTTGTTACCACCCAATTCTAGTACAGATTTTTTTAGGTTTTTACCAGCAATACTAGCTATAGATTTACCAGCTTTTTCGCTGCCAGTTACACTAACAGCTTGCATAAAACTGCTTTCTAAAACAGATTCTGTTGCTTTATGGTCTGCAATTATTGTTTGAAAACAACCCTGTGGATACCCAGCATCTGTAAATAAATCTTGTATGGCTAATGCACAACCAGTTACATTTGCAGCGTGTTTTAAAACGCCAACATTACCAGCAGTTAGTGTAGGAACAGCAAATCTAAAAACTTGCCAAAAAGGGTAGTTCCATGGCATTACTGCTAGCACACCACCAATAGGATCATAACTAATAAAACTTTCTTGTGCTTCTGTGTCTATAATAGCGTCACTTAAAAAGTTATCTGCGTTTTTAGCATAAAAATCGCATAACCAAACGCATTTATCTATTTCCGCTCTACTTTGTGCTATGGGTTTTCCCATTTCTGCGGTCATCAAAGCAGACAAATCTTCGCGTTTTTTTTCTAATTGTTTGGCTAATTTTTTTAATAAAGAAGTACGTTCTTTAATGCTGGTTTTTTTCCAACTTTTAAACGTTTTCTCTCCTGTTAGTAAAACAGAGTCTATTTCTTGTTTTGTATGTAAATTGTATGTTTTTATATCTTTTCCGTTAAACGGATTTATAGTTGTTATTGTATTGCTCATAGTTGTGATAATTAAAAAATTAGTATTTCTTGTTCATCAAAATTAAGCAAGATAAAAGTTCTTCTTTGCTGCAAAGCATTAAATTATTGCTAGTATAAAGTTACTTCTTTTTCTTTTTTTCGTTACTCTTATCGGCTCCTTTTTCTGCATCTTTAAAGGCAACATTATCATCTACCTTACCTTTAAAAGCAGAGATCCAAGCATTTTTAAAAATGTTGGTTACTGTTGGTAGTATTTTAGTTTTTACATTGGTTAAATCTCCTTCTACAGGAACTTTAGTTGCCAATGTATTTTGTTTCTGGTTTTTTAATATAAACTTAAAAAAGCCCACAAAACCTTCCCATAGGGTTTCAAAAAATCCATCTTCCTTACTAATAAGTTTAGCGTCTTTTAAAATAGGTTTAAAATACCCAGTTAAAAAACCATCTGCAATAGCAATTTCACTATACAAATTAAAGTTACCTTCTTTAAAATCTATCCCGCTATAGTGATTTGTAAAATTGTTTAAGGCAGTTGCATTTGCATTTTCTAAAGCTAAGGAAACATCTATATTAGGAATCTGCTTTACCAAATCCATTTTACCGTCTAGTTTTAATTTACCGTTTCCTATAGATACTGCCGTGGCATTAATAGTAGAAGGTAGGTTGCGCTTTTTTTGCACAACATTTCTAAGGTTATTTGCTTGTAAATTTATGTCTCTTAAATGTAAATCTATACTAGGACTAGTATTAATTTCTACAAAAGCAGCTTTTCCGTTGGTAATAGTTAAGTGGTTAATATCTATAGGAACTATGTCTGTTAATGCTTTAGACCAATCTTCTATATCTGTACTGTCTGTAGTTTTATGATCTTCAAAAACATAAATTATACTGGGCTTAGTTAAATACAACTCACTTACAATTTCACCGTTTAAAAGAGCTCTCCATTGTATAGATATATCTGTTTTATCTACAGCAATAAAAGGAACTTGTGATTTGGCTTCTTTTTTGTTTAAATACAAACCATTAATTACGTATGCACCGCGAATTAAAGAAATGTCTATATCTTTTACGTGACCATAATACCCTGGTATTTCTGCTAAAACATTGTTTACATAATTTTTTACAAGCGTAGGTAAAAGTAGGCGTGCCACTATTACAATAGTTAGTATTGTTAGTGGTATTACATACCTTTTCTTATTATGTATTTTACGCTTACTCATTATGTTATTGGTTATTGTTGTTAGATTTAATTTTGATGTGCTTTTCTACATCTGATGGTGTTTTAATTACATAAAACTTATCTGCATTAATTAAAATAGCGTAGGCTAGTGTTTCTGGGCTATTTTGAAGCACTTTAATACAATCATCAGTAGTAATATCTACTTTGTCTTCACCGTAAATTTCTATAAAATTTGGATGGTCTTGATCTATTAAATCGCATATATTAATGTTTAGTTTATCTGCAATTTCTGCCCATTGTGTGCCAGTAATTTTTGTTTTAGAATTGTCTATGGTAAGTACTTCTTTTTCTGCAGATTTTACATAGCCAATAGTTTGTTTTCCTATGCTATTTTCTGAATTGTATATTAAAGTTACTTTATTATTATCTGTTGCAATTACTCCCATTTTGTTTGTTTTTGTGTGTTAAACTTTATTTTTTGTGGTGTTTTACTCCTTTTTTGTGCCTTTTCCGGTTAAAGCGTCTAGCAGTCCGTTATTAATATTAATCCATAAATAGTTGAAAAACGATTTTGTTGTATTGCGTTCTACTTCAATTTCTCCGTACCTAAAGTTGGTAGGGTTTTGCTTAGAGTCTTTTTTAATTAATAAGTTTCCTAGTTTTGTTAATAGCTTATTTACACCTAGTCTGTCTTTTTTTAATACCTTAAACTTAAAGTTGTTGTAGTTTATTTTTAAATCTCCTAGAGCAGTTTGTTTGTTGCCGCTAACGGTAAAGTACATGCGTTGCATATCACCTTCTGCTTTAACGCGTAGGTTGGTATTTAAAAAAGGATTTATGCTAGGGATATCTAAATTTTTAAAATTTCCCCAAGCCTTAAAAAAGTCTGTTTTTTTTAAGGTATTAAAACTCCAATTTAACTCTAAAGGTGTTTTACCCATTAGTAAAGAGTTTGTGTGTACAACCGTTTTAATGTTTTTATGATTTTGTAGATTAGAAATGGTTGCATTTAAGTTTGTAAAAGTTAATTTTTCTGGAGTTATGTTTTGTTCTAATTTTTCTTGATAGGCAATTTTTCCCTGATTAATTATTAACCTAGTAATTGCTAAATTAAAGGGTAAATCTCTTAGCATTTTACTATACATTGGCTTGTAGCTAAAATCATCGGCAATTAATTTGTCTCTATATACCTCTAGGTTTGGTTTATGAATAGTAAAGTTAGCTATGCCAATGAGTACTTTATTACCTGCAAAACTATAGTTGCAATTATTTATGTGTATGCTGGGTACTTTAAGCTTTACATAGTCACGTTCTGTTTTTATTTTTTGGGATAATTCTTTTTTAGTGTATTTGGTGTTTAGTAGAAGATTTTTAACGGTAAATGACTCGTTTTTAACATCTAATTCATCAACTAAAAGCTCTTCAAACTGGCCTAAATTAGCACGCAATTTTTGGGCAGATATGCTACTGTTTTTATACGTTATTGGTAATTTGTTTGAAGTGCTATTTGTGTTTATCGTTACACCTTTTAAGCTAATAAAAATACGTTTTGCGGCAGCAGTGGTATCAATTTTATTGGTCATAAAATTTACTGTGCCGTTTGTGGTTTTAAATTCTGCAATAGTAATAGGCTTGGCTAGTATTCCGTGTTTTTTAGTTTTGTTAGATTTTTCTGCCGTATTTAATTGGGTGTTGTGGGTTAATTTTGGGTTGTATATAGTAAGTTTATTTGCACCAAGCTTTTTGTGTATTAATAGGTTGGTGTAGCCAATGTTTTTAACCGCTATTTTTTGTGCCTTTAATAGTGTTTTTATCTTGCTACTATCTTTAGTTAACTCTTTAAAAACAATGTTATTTAAAGTAATGTTACCTAATAAAATATTAATATTTATGCTATTGTAACTTACTTTAATGTGGGGAGGCAAATTGTACTGTAAATGTTGTGTTATTGTATGCTTGGCATATAAATAAGTACCTAAAAGAGCAGTTAAGCACAATACAATTGTAGCTATGGTAATTTTTAATATGTTACTCTTTTTTTTTGTCATAGTTTGTGTAGTATTGGCGTAAATTTCACCAAGACTAATTTCCTAAGAAAATTAAAAAACGAGTATCGCAAGCAATTAAATCTTTAACTGATATAGAAAAAGAGTAAAAAAAAGCCCTTTAATTATATAAAGAGCTTTGTAGTGTTAACATATAATATGTGTTACATTTTTATGGTGAAACCATTTGCGTGTTCTATTGTGTAATACGTGTGGTCTGGATCGTCTCTGTTAAGTTTTAATATTCCTTTTACAGATATTAAATCGTCCATAAAAAAGTTAGGTCTTTTGTCAAAGTACAATTCTATAATAGTTTCTGGCCCTCCATTGCCACAAAAGAAGCATGATGCCATAGGATTGTTAGATAGCATAAAAGAATCTTTTTGTCCTTCTAACACTAAAAAATACCCTGTAATAGAAATTTCTTTTCCTTCTAAAGCTAGCATTTGTTTGCTGTAAGTAGGTTTTAAAAACTCACCTAATTCTGCACCGCCTTCTGGTGTGGTATAATTTACACCTTGTATCATATCTTCCCAATCTAATAATGCTTGCGCAGAAACTAATTGTGCAGAGAATATAAAAAGAAATATAAGGCTTAGCTTTTTTATCATAGTTGTAATTTTTATCAAAGATAGTAATCCAATAATTGTTCCAAATACAATTTTATTTTTCTGAAGATAAAATTTTAGAAACGTTTAGTTTAAAAACAGATAGTGATGCAAATACAGATGCTATTACTGTAATGCCTAAAGTTGCAGCTAATAATATAGCTTCCCACTTGGTAGGAGTTGCTAAATTAAATGTATAACCATAACTGCTTTGTGCGTAGTTAGATATTACCCAGAGGCCAACTCTACCAATTACCCAACCAATAACATAGCCAATAAAGCCTAAAAATAAGCCCTCTAAAAGAACCAGCCATAATAATTGTGCGCTTGTAGCACCGTAAGTACGCAATACAGCCAATTCTTGTCTGCGTTCTCTAATGGCTTTTAAAAGACTAATAAAAATGCTTAAGCCAGAAACCAATAAAATGGCAATAGCAATAAGCTGTATTGTTTGTACACCAACACCAAGTAACTTAACCAAACGGTTAATTTCTAAAGAGGGTAATGCAGCCTGCATATTGGTTTTGTCATTAATATACCTTGGCAGCTGCATCATTGCCATTGGGTTGCTAAATTGTATTAGTAGTGAGGTTACCTCTAAGTCTTCTTTATGATGGTGGTGCTCATCATCACTATGCTCATCAGCGTGGCTATGTACATCCCAAATACTTTCTAAATTTGTAATAATTAAATTGTCTACTACACTGCCACTTGGTTTTAAAATACCAACTACTTTAAATGGGTGTCCGTGGTGCTCTTCTAAATTTTGGTCTGCTAAACCGTGAGAACTTAAAAAGGTATCACCTAATTTTAGCTGTAATTTTTTTGCTGTTTCGCTACCCAAAACTACTTGCTGTGATTTACTAAACAACTCACCCGTTGCTAACTCTGCATTGTATAATTTTAAGTAACTAGTTTCTGTACCTAAAATACGTACACCTTTATAATTATCACCATAAGAAACAGGAACAGCAGCTTTTACAAGTCTACTTTTTTTGAGTTTTTCTGCTTCTATTAATTTTATATTTCCTGTAGGAGCATCTATATGTAATACAGATGAAAGTACCAATTGTAGTGGACTACCTTTGGCGCCAACAACTAGGTCTACAGGTTTTATATTTTTATCTAAATTACCTTTTACTTGTGCGCTTAGCTGAAGCATAAAGGTAACCAAGGCTACACTTAATACTAAAAGCAGTAAGCTTAATAAAGCATTAAGCGGTTTAGAAATTAAATTTTTAAAACTGAGCTTTACAAGATTCATAAATACAAATGGTTTTTGAACATTGTTTTTACTCTTTGGTCATGGGTAATTATAAGCAAATTTGCATTGCTATTACTAGCTTCTTCCTTTAGTAATGTAACAACCTTTTCACAGTTTTCATCATCTAAACTAGCAGTAGGTTCATCTGCAAAAATTATGTTTGGCTTATTTACTAATGCAAGAGCAATAGACAAACGTTGGCGTTGGCCTTCACTTAATGCAGTTACTTTTTTATGTAACAAGCTGCTTATTCCTAGTCTTTCTGCTAATTCTTTTACTCTAGCAGAATCCTTTTTTTTATCAGGAAAATACAGGCGTAATTCTAAATTTTCACCAACAGAAAGTGCATTTATAAAATAATCGTTCTGAAAAATAATTCCCATTTCTCTACCTCTAAAAGCATCTAGTTTTTTTCTAGATAAATTTTGGAGTTCTGTGTTAACCACAGTAATACTACCAGAGCTTGCAGGTAGTAAACCAGCTAATAAATGCAAAAGAGTAGTTTTGCCTACACCAGAAGAGCCTAATATTAGCAAATGCTCTCCTTTTGGCAAAGAAATATCTGGAAAACTAAAGCTGTTTTCTGATGAATATGAAAATTGTAGTTTACTTGTCTTTATCATAAGCTTAAACACAAATATAATAAGTACATACATACCGTTTTTGTATTTATGAATTTATTATGAAATCTGTATTGGTTATAAAAAATAGAAAAAGACCTCTTAATTAAAAGAAGCCTTTTTCTTCACCACAAACCAAACAAATAAACGTTGAATAATCACCTACTCAACAACAATAAGCTTGTTTGTATTTTGTGTATAAACCAACAAACTATTTTTGAGGAGAGTTTATATTTAATTTGTTATTAAACTCTAATGTTCTAATAGGGAACGGTATGTTAATGTCATTGGCATTAAATTTGGTTTTTATAGCTCTTATGGCTACACTTTTAGCATCTAACTTGTTTTTTGCGTTTTGTGCATCTACCCAAAATCTGCAAATAAAATTAATAGAGCTGTCTCCAAATTCTGTATAGTAAAATTCTATTTCAGAGTCATCATCATCTTTATATAACTCTCCAATTGCTTCTTTGGTTAATTTTTTCACCAATTCTAAATCAGACTCATACCCAACACCACATGATACAACTATTCTCATACGGGTGGTAAGTGAATAATTTTTAAAGGGGTTTTCAATAATGGTTTTGTTAGGTATAACCACCAAATTATTATCAAACTCTTTAAGTACTAAACTGTTTAAGTTAATATCTATAACCTCTCCAGAATAGCCATTTGTTTCTATCCAGTTTCCTATTTCTATTTTTTTTCTAAACGATAAAACCACACCAGATAAGAGGTTAGATAAAGTTCCTTGCAATGCCAAACCAATAACTAAACCAGATATACCAGCACCAGCCAATAATGTGTTTAAAGTTTTGCTTAGGTCCATTGCACCTAATGCTAAAAATAAACCAAGCAATACTACGGCAGTTGCGCTAATACGCCCAATAAGGTTAGAAATACTATCTTGTGGTATGCGTTTAGAAGCTAGTTTAACTACCCATTTGTTTACAAAACGTGCAGCATAATAAGATACTACCATTACAATAATGGCTACTATTATGTTAGGCAAGTTTTCTATTAATGCAGTTACCCAGCCTTCAATTTTATCATATATATCTATAAAAGAAGCTTGTATTTTGTCGTTCATGTGGTGTAATTTATAAGGTTAATAATTGTGGTTAAACAATTTACCTTATGAGGTAAGCTCTTTGGCTCTAATTTTTAATTGGTCTTCTGTGTTTTTGCGCCAAGCGTCTAACATCCAACTAGATTTTTCTAAATCTGCAATGTAAGACCCCATAATATCTATTGTACCTTCATCACCAGCTTCTTCTGCAGCTTCAATAGTAATTTTCATTTGTTTTAATATTTTTTGATGATCACTTAAAATTTCAGCAACCATTTCTTTATCAGTAATTAAAGGGGTAACTTCTTTTATAGAAGATATTTTTAAGTACTTGCTAAAATTACTCACTGGGTGGTACCTTAGTGTTAGGACTCTTTCTGCTATTTCGTCAACTTTTACTCTAGCATCTGTGTATAATTCTTCAAATTTCTCGTGTAAATCAAAAAAGTTCTGACCTAAAACATTCCAGTGAAAACTTCTTAATTTTTGATAATACACACTATAGTCTGCTAGTAGCATATTTAATTCACCTACTACAGGTACTAATTTGTTGTCGCTAATGTTTAAATAATTCATAAGGTTTGTGGGGTTTAGATTAATTGTTAAAGAATAGAATATCTACTCTTTATGCTTATTTGTTCTATACAAAACTACCCATAACAACCAAGCTAGCTTTGCTCTTTTAAATAGATTATTGACTCAAATGCAAATAGTGAAAAATTATACCTATTATATATATAACTGCATTTATTTACTTGTTTTTAAATGAGTTAAGAATTGCATTGATTGTGTTAAGAAGATCTCTAAACAAGCTTCATCTTTGTAGTGTAGAATTTAAGTATTCACAAAAAATAGTATTAACCTTTAAATTAAAAATATTATGTTGAGATGGACAATTACGTTTGTGGTTCTAGCTTTAATAGCTGGAGTTTTAGGATTTGGAGGTATTGCAGCAGGTGCTGCCAGTATCGCTAAAATTTTATTCTTTTTATTTCTGATACTTTTTGTAGTGTCATTAATTACTGGAAGAAAAAGAAACGTTTAGCACACCTAAACTCACACAAATAAACGAGAATATTAATTTTTAAAAAGCAACAACAATGAAAAAGATAGCATATTTTGCAGTATTTGCATTTGCACTAGGTACAGTATTAACTAGTTGTAGAGACACTAAAACTACAGGGGAAAAAATTGAAGACGGAGTAGAAGAAGTTGGAGACGGAATTGAAGAAGGAGTAGAGGAAGTTGGAGATGAGATAGATGATGCCGTAGATGATAACGAATAACTAAAATTAACATAATTTTAGTACAAAAAGACAACGTTAGTGTTGTCTTTTTTTGGTGGTAACACCGTATATTTAATAATTAAAACATAAAACAATGAAAAAGATATTAAGTTTATTTTCAATTTTAGCTCTTACTGTATGTAGTTTACAAGCGCAATCTATTGCAGACAACGCTATAGGATTACGTATTGGTGATAATGATGGTTTTGGTGGAGAAATATCTTACCAGCGCTATTTATCTGAAAATAATAGATTAGAATTTGATTTAGGATGGAGAGATTCTAATGATGTAGATGCTTTTAAACTAGTTGGTTTGTACCAATGGGTTATGCCTTTAGATGGTAATTTTAACTGGTTTGTTGGTGCTGGTGCAGGTATTGGATCTTTTGATGCTGGTGAAAATGATGGTACTTTTGCTTTGGTAGCTGGTGATATAGGTATTGAATATAATTTTGATTTTCCTTTAATTTTATCACTAGATATGAGACCAGAATTAGGATTTAATGATGACTATTCTGATGATTTAGATTTAGATATAGCATTAGGTATTAGATATCAGTTTTAACAAAAACTGATAATAACACACAAAAAGGGGAGGCAATTAAATTTTGCTTCCCCTTTTTTAGTTAGAATAAATGCTTTACTTTTTCTACTAATTTTAGTGGTAAATTATACGGCGGATACCTCAAAGGAGCCTCTAACCAATTGGCTCTTTTTATAATGGCTTTTTGGTGCGTAAAAGTATCAAAAGAAGTTTTACCATGATAGGCGCCAATACCACTAGAACCTACGCCACCAAACGGTAGTTTTTTATTGGTTATATGTATAACAGTGTCGTTAATTGCACCACCACCAAAACTGTATTTGGTTATTATTTTTTGTTGAAATTTTCTGTTTGTAGAAAATACATACGTAGCAAGGGGCTTACCATAGTTCATAATATGTTTTTCTATATCTTCTTCTGTAGTATATGCAATAATTGGTAAAATAGGACCAAAAATTTCACCTTGCATTAATTTGCTATCTAAACTAGGTTCGTTTACAAGTGTAGGGGCCATATAATTATCTTTGGCATTTGTTTGTCCACCAAAAATAATTTCTTGTCCCTCTAGTAAATCATTTAAGTTGCTAAAGTGGTTTTTACTTACTGTACGTGCATAATCACTAGAGTCTTCTATGTTTTTACCATAAGAGTCTTCTATGCTTTTTTGTAAAGCTATTATTAATTTATCTTTTACATCTTTATGTACTAAAATGTAGTCTGTAGCAATACAGGTTTGTCCGGCATTTAAAAATTTACCCCAAACTATACGTTTAGCAGCTAGTTTTATGTTGGCGGTAGTATCTACTATAGCTGGGTTTTTTCCGCCAAGCTCTAAAGTAATTGGTGTTAAATGTTTTGCAGCACTTTGGTAAAATATTTTTCCGACCTTGGTGCTCCCGGTAAAAAAAATATAATCCCATTTTTGATCTAATAAGCTTTTAGAGACTTCTACGCCACCTTCTACAACAGCAACATAGGCATCACTAAAAACAGCAGTTATAATTTCTACTATTATTTTTGATGTGTTTGGAGTAATTTCTGATGGTTTAATAACAGCAGTATTACCAGCTGCAATAGCACCAATTAAGGGTGCAATTGCTAATTGAAAAGGGTAGTTCCAAGGAGCAACAATAAGCACAGTGCCATAAGGCTCTTTATACAACCAATCTGACGAAGGAAAATTTAATAATGCACCAGAAACTTTTTCTGGTCTAGCCCACTTTTTAAGATGCTTAATAACGTAGTTAAGTTCTGCTAGTACAAATTGCGTTTCTGCAGCCATAGACTCAAACCGTGGCTTTTTAAAATCTGCATAAATAGCATCACAAATGTCTGCTTCCCTTTTGGTAATTTCTTGCTTAAGTTTTATTAAAGCTTGTTTACGGTAAGTTATATCTTTGGTTTGCTGCGACTTAAAAAACGTTTGTTGCTTTTGTAGTATCTCCATCATAGTATGCAAGATACCAAAAAAAGAGCTTTGTAATTTAACTAAACTAGTTGTTTAGAGTATTTGTAGTTTCTAAATCTTTGTCTTTAAAATTTTCATTAGCAAGCTCTAACACTTTTAGTAGCATTGGGTCTGATTTACTTTTGATTTTGGCATAAGCATTGGCATCAAAAAGTTGGTCTGCTAAAGTGGCTTTTAAGTATCTTTTTAAACTAGTTTCATACTTGTAAAAATCTAAAGAGATATTATTTTTTTTGGCATATGTAATAAACTCTACAAACAAGTTTTCATCAACCTTAAAATCTCTAATAAATTCATCACGGGTAAACATATCATATTTAGACCTGTCTTTGTCTAAATGTTCAAAAGTAAAGTATGATAAAAATCCATAACTATCTAAATCTATAATAGCCTCTTGCTCATTATCACCTATTGGCACAAACTCATCTGGTATAATGCCACCACCGCCATAAACAGTTTTACCTTTTGGAGTAGTGTATTTTAATGAATCTGCTACTTTAATACTATCTGCTTCACGCATTTCTCCATTAGCATAGCGCTTCATTAGCTCTTGGTAATAATCTACATTACCTTTTTTATAATCGCGTTGTATAGATCTTCCTGTTGGTGTATAATATCTAGATATTGTTAGGCGTACAGCAGAACCATCTCCCAAATCCATTTCTCTTTGCACTAGTCCTTTGCCAAAAGAACGTCTTCCTACAATTGTACCTACATCATTATCTTGCAATGCACCAGCAACAATTTCACTAGCAGAAGCAGAGCGCTCATTAATTAGTACATAAACAGGCTTGTCTTCAAAACTACCTTTGTCTGTAGCGTATGCATTTTCAATTTTACCTTTTTTGTTTTTAGTAAATAAAATAAGTTTACCATCTTTTAAAAACTCATCTGCCATTTGTTCTGCAATACCTAAGTAACCACCAGGGTTGTCTCTTAAATCTAAGGTAAGTTTTGTGGCTCCTTGTTTTTGCAACGCTTTTAAAGCTGTTTTAAATTCTTTATAGGTAGACTCTGCAAACCTATTTACTTTTATGTAACCAATGTCATTAGTTAGCATATAATAACTGTCTACACTTTTTAATGGTATGGTATTTCTTTTAACCGTTACTGTAAATGTGCGATTTTCTTTTTTACGGTAAACTTCTAAATCTATGGTAGAGCCTTTTTTGCCTTTTAATTGCTCTACAACACTACCACTAGGTAATTTTTTGCCAAACAATTCTTCTCCGTTAGCTCTTAAAATACGATCTCCACCTTCTATTCCTTTGTTATAACTAGGGCCATTTTCTACTGTTTTTATAACAGAAATAGTGTCTTGGTACATATAAAAATTGATGCCTATACCAACAAAGTCACCTTTCATACTTTCAGAGACTTCTGCCATTTCTTTTTTAGGAATATAAACAGAGTGTGGGTCTAATTTGCCTAAAATATTATTTACGGTAACATCTACAATACTATCTGTATTAACATCGTCTACATACTCATAATCTATGTAGTCTATAAGCCTGTTAAGTTTGTCTTTTTTAGAGTTTGTAGTAAAAAGACGCTCTGGTGAGTCGTTAAAATTTAACTTACCACCAAGTAAAATGCCTAGTGCTAAAGCTGCAGCAATTAAAACGGGCCAAATGTAATACATTTTATTTTTCATTGCAGCTTTTACAGGGGTAAATGGGTTAGTTTTATGCCAGCTTTTTCTAGAAATTTTAAACCAGAATCATCTTTATATGCATTTTGGTATACCACACGTACTATGCCAGACTGGTGTATTAGCTTGCTACATTCTTTACACGGAGACAACGTTATGTATAAAGTTGCCCCGGTACAAGATTGTGTAGAAGATGCTACTTTAGATATTGCATTAGCTTCTGCATGTAAAACATACCATTTTGTGTAGCCTTCTTCATCTTCACAAATATTTTCAAAACCAGTTGGGGTACCATTGTATCCGTCAGAAATTATCATTCTATCTTTTACAATTATGGCACCAACTTGCTTACGTTTACAGTATGATAATTTGCCCCATTCTTGAGCCATACGTAAGTAAGCTTCATCGTATTTTCTTTGTTTACTGTCTTTCATTTTTATTGTAATGGCCACAAGATACAGGCTTTAGCTAACGCACACAATCAATAAAGGATAATTTTAACACAATACCTTTTAGTAAGGAAACGTATCTAATAGCATTGGTATTGTAATAGCTAACACAATTACAGATGCAATTATAGCATATAACCATTGTTTTACTTTACATAAGTTTACAACTACAAAAGTTAATGCTAGCGCTAAAATTAGTATTAGTATCTGAGACATTTCTATACCAGTTGCAAACCCAAGTAGTGGTGTAAACTTATTATCTTCTTCTGCCATTAGCATTTTAAAATAATTAGAAAATCCAAAACCGTGCACTAATCCAAAAAATGCCGTAGCTATAACGTGTAATTTTACAGAGGCTAAGGTTTGCTTGTTTTTTGCAGCGTAGATATTAAATAATGCAGTAATAAATATAGTTACAGGAATTAAAAACTCTATTAAACTTACGTCTGGTGTTACATAACCGTAGCTAGATAAGCCTAAAGAAAAACAATGTGCAACTGTAAATACGGTAGCTAAAAGCAATACATTTTTCCAGTCTTTAAATGAAAAAGGAATAGCCAAAGCGGTTAAAAATAAAATATGATCATAAGCACTAAGGTCTAATACGTGCTCTAGCCCTAAACCAATATAAAATAAAAACTGTTCCATAAATTATGTATAAATAATAATTAAAATTTGTTAGCTAATACCGCGTTCCTTCTGTATAGTTTCATAGGCTTTTTGTACCTCTTTAAACTTTTCTTCTGCTCCTTTTTTTATTGCTTCGTTTTGGGTAACAACCTTATCAGGGTGGTATTTTTTAGCCATAGATCTATAGGCTTTTTTAACCTCGTCATCTGTAGCGCTTTTGTCAATCTCTAATATTTTATAGGCAGTATCTGCAGATGCTACAAACATTGCTTTTACGCTTTCATAATCTCTTTTGCCTAGTTTAAAGTAGGCTGCAATATCTCTAATAACTTCTACCTCTGCAGCGGTTACAGAACCATCGGCCTGTGCAATGCCAAATAAAAAATGTACTAACTGCAACCTAACTTCATAACGTACACGTTGATTTAGGTAATAGCAAATACGTTTTGCAGAAATTTCGTGTTTTTTGTTTACCTCATTAAAGGTTCTAAAAATAGCGTTAGCTTTTTCTTTTCCGTAGGTCTGTACAAAATATTGGCGTACGTAATCCAACTCGGTTTTACTTACTTTGCCATCTGCTTTAATAACTATAGAGCAGAGAGATATTAATTGCATTTCAAAATCTGCAGGAGACACACTTTGGCGAGTCATATCATTAAATACGGAACCTCTACTTTTATTGGCCTTGCTACCCACAAGATTGTCTAAAAGGCTACCAATAAAAAAACCAGCAATACCACCAGGAATTTTATAAAATACACTGCCTAGTATTGCAAATAACCATTTTAACATACTTTTTTCTAAAAATTTTTTCAAAGATAAACGTTAAGATTAAATGAAAAGTTAAGGTTTGTAGAAAAATGCGACAAATTGGTTACTTTTGTAGAACGCTTATTAACATAAAAAATAAAAATATATGTACCCAGCAGAATTAGTAAAACCAATGAGAGAGGATTTAACCTCTGTAGGTTTTGAAGAATTATTCACAGCAGAAGCTGTAGAAAAAGCAATAAATGCAGAAGGTACTACTTTGGTAGTGGTTAACTCTGTTTGTGGTTGTGCTGCTGCTAATGCAAGACCAGGCGCAAAAATGAGCTTATTAAACGATAAAAAACCAAGTAATACGGTTACCGTTTTTGCAGGTGTAGACACAGAAGCAGTTAATGCCGCAAGAGGACTAATGGTTCCTTTTCCTCCTTCTTCTCCAAGTATGGCATTATTTAAAAACGGAGAATTAGTGCATATGATAGAACGCCACCATATTGAAGGTAGACCAGCTGAAATGATTGCTGAAAACTTAAAAGAAGCATACAACGAATTCTGTTAATTAATAGAATTTATGACTAGTCCTAAATAATCGATACAGATT
>NZ_ARZX01000020.1:0-69229 GCF_000568425.1 Cellulophaga geojensis KL-A | reverse complement strand
CCGCCACAAAGGCGAGTGTAGGGTTAAAGAATAAAAGCTATTATACTATAACGTACAGTTATAAATATTAAGAAAAGAAGTTCCATACCAAACCAAAACGTATTACAAAGTCACGATAAGGGTAGTTAGGTGCGGAATAAAAGTCATAGCCTGTAAAGGATGAGTTAAAATGTTCTGCCTTTAAATATATCCTTGTTTGTTTTACTTTTCCGTTTATAAAAAAGTCTAACATAGGATATGCCCCGAGTTTTTGTTGGTTTTGTACGTAAAACTCACCCAAAGCTGGGTTATAGGCATTCATATTATAAGCTGTAAAATATTTAAATGTAACCCCTGTTTGAATAAACATTGCTTTTTTAAACACATCTTTAGAGAAATAAAGCGTATTTCTAGTTACAAATTCTGGTAAATTTAATACGGAGTTAGATTGTGATACATTTTGATACATTACTGTATTATCTAATGCCCAGCGACCAAATTTAAATTCTTTGCTGTACTTTACTTTTAAATATCCAACAGAAGCACTTTCTTGAAACGGTTTTATATATGCGTTTTCTTGACCATTATTAATCTGCTCTTCTGTAGCCGTAGATTTAAAATAAGTATAGTTATCTATGTTTGTATACTTAGCAGATAATGTTCCGTATGGCTTGGAGCTATACTGAAAATTTAAACTGTTTATATTTTGTTTGTCAAAACTTGCCGTATTTTGCCAGTTGTAATTTTGATAATTACTTTGGTAAAGCAAGAAATTAAAATTAGGCATTTTAGACTCATTATGTAAACTTGCCTTAAATTTATGTTTGTCCTTATATATATAGGTAGCTTCTGCATTTAAAAAACTACCTCCTAAATCTCCTGATACATTATAAGCAGCTTCTCCTTTTAAATTAAATTCTCCTATTTTTTTGCTGTAAGCAGCACCTAAAGATATTTCCGTTCCTCTTAACTGATTATCTATTGTACCTGTTGGAGTAATTAATAAGCTTTTAAAAAAGTAGTTATAATTATAAATACCTACAAAGCCTTTTAGCTCACCTAATAATTTGTTAGAAAACGTAGTGTTTAATTGATTGTAGGTTGTTTGCAAATGAGCTTTATCATTTGTCTCATCTAAAAAGGTATCTCCAAAATAATCATATTGGTTATCTTGATTGAATTTAGAGAATTTTGTTTCATAACTAAACTGATGTCCAACCGCTATTGATGTAGCTATAATACTGCTTGTAGAATCTTCATCTTTTTTAATTAACTTATATTGCTGGTCTAAAAAATATCTTTTTCCTAAAACAATACTTTCTGCATCAATAAAAGCAACGTCTAACCTATCTCTTGTGGTAAATTCATCATCTCCGGTTTCAAACTGAGTATCACCGTCTGTTAAACCTCCATTTTCTTGATAAGTTACATCTTGCGCAGCAATATGTGCTAACAATTGATATCTGTTATTTTTAGATGTATAATTAGATGTTACGGTAAAGTTACCAGACTCTGCCTGATCATAATTATACTTCCCTAAAGACCTAAACCCTTTATATCCTAAAGATATATTTAGCTGAGGAGACATATTAAATGTTAGCATAGCATCTAACAATTGTCCTTGTGCCATTGTTGTTTTAAACATTAACTCTGTTAAAGGCGTTGGCACATTATAATACTTAATTTGGTTTACACTCCAATAATTATCTGTTAATGCAGATGTACTTAAAGAAGGATACATTGATTCACTATCAAAATCTACCCCTAACCTATTTGATGGTTTTCCAATGTTTGCAAATGGCATAAGCTCAAACCCATCTCTTCTCAGATAATTATACTTATATTCTTTTTGTATGGTTAGTGTCGTATCTAAAAAGGTTGTATCTTTTTTTATAGTAAATATTTTATACTCTTCTACACTTGGTTTTTCTTCTTCACCTTTAGCTAAAACCTTACCTGGTTTTTCTTCTCCTTTAGAACCTAAATCTTTTTTAGTTGATATTGGATTTTGCGCAAAGGCAACTGATCCCCAAAGTAAAAATACAAATACAATATATCTCATTTATAAAAAAATATAAGCAAAGGTAATTTTTTACATTTAAATATCTGTGAAAGTTTTGTTACGTTTTACAGACCAACCACTATATAACAAGGTTGCAATAAAAAATTAACAAGTGTACACCTCATAAATAAATTACATATTTTAAGATTTACTTAACAAAATAGTGCTATTTTCTTGTGTTTACTACTATTAATTAAGATATTTAGCACTTTTCTTTTGCTAAAACGTTAAATAAAACCAAAAAAAACACTTTTAAACTTAACTACCAAACAAACTAAAAATGACAAAAAAACTACTTGTGCTATTTTTATTGAGCTGCTCCTTTTCATTTGCTCAATTTAATGAAGCCGCCCCTTGGATGAAAGATCTAAGAAAAAATAAGGCTAACTCAGCTGCAAAAAATAGTAATTACAATAGCACTATAGAAGATTTAAGGTCTTCATTTGACGATTATTGGAAAACCAGAAATAAAAATGAAAAAGGTAGTGGATACAAACCTTTTATGAGGTGGCAAAATTATTGGAGTTACTACCAAAACAGTAACGGATACATACCAACCTCAAAAGAAATTTATGATGCCTGGAAATCTAAAAACAATACCTCGGGCAAAGTAAACCCAACTAGTAATTGGACGTCTGTAGGACCATCTACAAGTAATGTGTTTGCTGGCAGATTACCCGGCAACGGGAGAATTAATGCTATTACAGTAGATCCTAACAACGAAAATATCTGGTATGCAGGCGCACCAGCTAGCGGTATTTGGAAATCTACAAATGCTGGAGCAAGTTGGACAAACCTTTTTTCTAATTTTCTACAAATTGGTGTATCTGGTATTGCAGTAGACCCAAACAACTCTAACATTATTTATATTTCTACCGGAGATGATGATGCTGCAGACTCATACAGTATTGGAGTTTTTAAGTCTACAGACGGCGGAAATACTTGGAATGAAACAGGTTTAAACACTAGTACAATAACATCTGGAATATCATTTTTAACTAATGAAATTACCATAGACCCTACAAATAGCAATATTGTTTGGGTAGCATCTAATAACGGATTATATAAAACTATAGATGGTGGTGTAACGTGGGTAAATACATTACAAGAAAACATTACCGATTTTAAACTTAAACCAAACGATAGTAACACCGTTTATGCGGTAGATTTTAACAGCTTTTACAAATCTACAGATGGTGGTACAACATTTAACACTATTACCAGTAATTTACCAACAAGCTCTGGCAGGATGGTTTTAGGTGTTACACCCGCTAATGAAAATTTTGTATATGTGGTAAGTGCAAATACAGACTATACATTTCAAGGCATTTACAAATCTACAAATAGCGGAACAACTTTTACAAAAACATCTAACACTACAGACATTTTGGAGTCTAACCAAGCTTGGTTTGATTTAGCCTTAGAAGTATCTACAACAGATGAAAACACCTTATTTACCGGTTGTCTAAATGTATGGAGAAGCACAAATGGAGGCAATAGCTTTGGAAAACTAAATAATTGGGGCATTAATAATAGTGCTTATACCCACGCAGATATACATACCTTAAAAATGTATAACTCTAAGTTTTTTTGTGGTAGTGATGGAGGCTTGTATGTTTCTGAGAATAATGGAACAACATTTACAGATGTAACTAACGGAATGTCTATTGGGCAATTTTACAGAATATCTGTTGCAGAAGATGATTCTGCTAAAATGATTGGTGGTTTACAAGATAATGGTGGAAACGTTTTTAACAACAACCAATGGAATAATTACCACGGTGGAGACGGTATGGATAATGTAATAGACCCTAACAATAATAATCTAATATATGGTTTTACTCAAAATGGAGGATCTCTAAACATTTCATCTAATTCTGGCGAAAACATTGCTCAATTAGGTCCGCCTAAAAACGCTGATGATGAAGACATAGATGGTAATTGGATTACCCCACTTGCTATTAATAAAAGAGGGGAAGTTTTTGCTGGTTTTGATGCCATTTATAAATTAGAAGGCATCAATTGGGTAAAAATTAGCACATCTGTAGGGTTTGGAAAAATTGAAGATTTAGAAACAGATCCTATTAATGCCGATGTAATTTATGCCGTTAACAATAATGTTATTTATAAAAGTGAAGATAACGGAGTAAACTTTACTTCTTATATCTCTTTACCCGGTAACATATCAGATGTAACAGTTAACAGTTTAGATAGCTCTATACTTTACGCTACTACATCTAACAGAGTAGGCATAGCATTATCTGGACAACCATTTAACCGTGGAGTTTATAAAATTACAACAGATGGCACAGATGTTACTTTAGAAGATATTACTTTAAATTTACCTACAGACCAAGCTTATTTTAGCATTGCTCACCAAGGTTTACACCAAGACAACCCTATTTTTGTAGGTACAAGTTTAGGTGTTTACAGGTTAGATGATACACTTACTGAATGGGAAGAGTACGACACAAACTTGCCAAACGTAGCTATAGGCGATATTGATATTAATACAACAGATAATATTATTACAGCTGCTACATACGGAAGAGGTGTTTGGCAATCCCCATTGCCAATTAAAGATCCTGATAATGATGTTAGCTTAATATCCATATCACCAGCCATAAACTCAGTTCTTTGTGGTGAAATTACACCTGTAGCAACTATTAAAAATAACGGAACCAATACTATAACAGAAGTTACGTTTGCCTACGGATTAAACAATACAAATTTAAGCTTTATATGGACCGGGTCTTTAGATTTTGAAGAAACTGCCACAATAAGTTTACCTAACATAGGTACTACAGATTTTGGCAAGGTTACTTTACAAATAACTGCTACAATAACAAATGACACTTTTAACACAAACAACTCTAAAAACAGCACATTATATATAAACAGAGACGGAAATGCTAATATTGTAAATACGTTTGATAGTGATGAAGAATCCTTATTAACCTATAATGAGTCTGGCGACACACCTCTTTGGGAAAAGGGAGTTCCTAATGGTTTGGTTTTAAATACTGCCAGCTCTGGAGCTAATGTTTATGCTACTAACTTAGATGGTGATCACCCAAATAACACTAAAGCGTACTTAATTAGTAATTGCTACAATATAGCCAGTATAGCAAATCCTATTTTAAAGTTTAAAATGGCTTATGAGTTAGAGGAAAATTGGGATATTGTTTATGTAGAATACTCTACAAACCAAGGTATAGATTGGAATGTTTTAGGCAACATTAATAGCCAACCAAACTGGTACAACAGCGACAGAACAAATGCAATATCTGGTGTTGCTGACGATTGCCAAAATTGCCCTGGAAAACAATGGACAGGTACCAATGCAACCCTAACAGAATATAGCTACAACTTTAATACAAATGCAGCGTTAGGGGAGCCAAATTTAAGCTTAGAAGAAAGTATTATTTTCAGAATAGTTTTTCATTCAGACCCAGGTGTATCAGAAGAAGGTGTTGTTATAGATGATTTTGTTTTAGAAGGTGAACTAGATGATGACGATGATGACAATGATGGCATTTTAGATGTAGATGACAACTGCTCTACTATTGCCAACGCAGACCAACTAGATACCGATGGTGATGGCATAGGAGATGTATGTGATACTGATGATGATAACGATGGTATTTTAGATGTAGATGATAATTGCGTTTTAATTGCCAACCCAGACCAAGCAGATTTAGATAACGACAACATTGGCGATGTTTGTGATAACGACAATGATAATGATGGTGTTATTGATAGTTTAGACTTGTGCCCTGCAACTCCAGAAAATACTATTGTTGACATAAATGGATGCGAAATCTTCTCACTACCTTCTTCTAACTTTAGAATAAAAACAACAGCAGAAAGTTGTATTTCTAGCAACAATGGAGCTATAGATATTACAGCAGAAATAGCACTAAATTATACAGCTACAATAAGTGGCAATGTAAATGAATCTAAAACATTTACCAATGAAGTATCTTTTAATGATTTGGCCTTAGGTAACTACACTATTTGTATTACTGTTGAAGGACAACCAGAATATCAAAATTGTTTTACAGTATCTATTTCAGAACCAGAACCACTAGCTGTATCAACTGCGGTAAACTCTGTTTCTAATAGTGTAACATTTAATTTAACTGGAGGTAAAGTCTATAACATCAACATAAATAATAAAACATATACTACCACCAAAAATGAAATTACCCTCCCATTGGATAAAATAGAAAATAAAATAAGTATAAAAACTGATAAAGACTGCCAAGGAATTTATGAAGAACGAATTATTTCTAGCACCGATATTTTTATTTATCCTAATCCTATTAAAGGAGGAGATTTAACTATAGAGTTAAACAAACCAAATGTAACACAAGTAGAACTTGCTTTATACACCATAAACGGCACCAGAGTTTACAAAAAAGACCATAAAACCAATAATGGCGCTTTACAATTTAATGTAGACTCCTTAGCAAGAGGCATTTATGTACTAAACATAAAAACACAGCATACCATACTTACCTATAAAATAATAAGAAAATAAAATGAAAACAATATATAAACTTACTTGTATTAGTGCTTTAATGCTAGCGTCTTGTGGCGGTGGCGGTGATGATGGTGGTGCAGATACTCCAGAACCAATTGCAGCACCAAAATCAACCACTTTAGTTTTTCCTGAAAACAACACAGAATGTAATGAAGGAACAATAGTTAGTAACAGGCAAAGCTCTGTAGAGTTTAGCTGGAGTGATGCAGTTGATACAGATAGCTATGAGATAAATATTAAAAATTTAAACACTGGCAACAGCATAACAAAAACAGTTACAACTACCTCTGAAGCGGTAATTATAGATCGGGGTACACCTTATGAATGGTTTGTAATATCTAAAGCATCTGGCACAACAGAAACTGCAACCAGTGCTATATGGAAATTTTACAACCAAGGGATTGGCACAGAAAATTACGCTCCTTTTCCTGCAGACGCAATTAATCCTGCTAGAGGAGCAACTATTGCTACAACTAATGAAGTATCATTAAAATGGTCTGGTGAAGATGTAGATGATGATATAGTTGATTATGAAATATTATTTGGAACGGATGACACACCAACTACAAGTATAGGAGTAACTACAGAAACTACTATGAACACAAATGTTACAACTAATACTATTTATTATTGGAGAGTAATTACTAAAGACAGTGAAAACAATACTTCTACCTCTGAAATATTTGAGTTTAAAGTAGAGTAAAAAACTTTAACATTATAGCACACAAAAAAAGCTCTTAGAAATAAACCTAAGAGCTTTTTTATATGTTGACTAAAACAAATTAAAAGCCCAAATACCAGAGTTGATAATCTGGGCTAGTTTTTAAAATCAATGTTAATACTATTTGTATTATTATTGATTTTGATCTGCTGGCGTAATAGCATCGTTTAAATTAATTTCAGTTTCTGGAATCTGAAAAGTAAAACGAGCATCACCTGCAGGAATATTAAAGAAAGATGAAGGACTATTAGGATGTGTTGTACCTTCAAAATCACGAACAAGACCAACATTCCATCTCTTCATATCCAATAAACCAAAACCTTCTCCCCAAAGTTCTATACGTCTATGCAGTCTAATTTCTTCCATTAAACTACTACCTGAATTTGTAGAACGTGTGTATGCATTATCTCTAGTAGAAACTAAATCAAATAATTCTTGTGCCGCTCCTGCATCATCACCACTAGATGCCTTAGCTTCTGCAATAATTAAGTACATTTCTGCAACTCTCATATATACGTAATCTGCTTCAAAAAACGTATCATCGTAAAACTTGTAATTATAAATTTGTCCCTCTTTAGGCTGATCTATAAAACCGTTATCTGGTCCAAACCAATTGCTACGCACATCTGTAGAAGCTACTGCATTATACAACCTAACATCTACAGTTCTGTGGTGCCCTAATTGTCCTGTATAACCTGGTGTTACACCAATAGCACTTTTTTGCACAGGTGAATACGATTGCATTTGTGCAAAAAACGAAGCATAAATAGATGACGTATCTCCATTAATATCTGCTCCCCACAACCACTCTGGATTAGATATATATTGGAAACCATCTAACAATTGATCTGCTGCTAAAGAACCTGCCGATTTTGCTATTTCTGCAAATTGTATTGCTTTTGTATAATCTTTAGACAATAAGTAAAAACGAGCTAAATAACCTGCTGCAATGTTTTGATTAATTACAGTTTTATCTGGTCTAGAAAATCCTTCAAGACCATCATAACCTTCTTTTAAATCAGACTCTATTTGATCATAAACATCTTGTACAGTTAATCTACCAAAACCAGGCCCATTAACTAAATCTGCTGTAGGGTCTATAATTGGCACACCAGCATCAGACATTGCAGGGTTTCCTTTTTGATAAATTTGTATTAATTGCAAATACGCCAATCCTCTTACCACTTTAGATCTAGATAAAACATAAGTTAAATCTTGCGTTAAAACAGATTCATCTAAACCACCTATAAGTGTAATTGTTTGGTTGGCACCTTTAATTATCTCATAGTAATAATCCCAAATTGTGTTGGTTTCTGTACCAGATTCTTGAGTTCTACCAATGTATTTGTACAAATCATCATACCACCAACCATTGTTAGAATCTATCATATCATTAGACATAATATCCATCATTAAATCTATGGATTTTTGTCCGTAATCATTATGGTTTCCACCAGAACCAGCTACGTTAAATGTACGCATGTTATTAATTGTACCTGTATCAAAAGAACTTGCAGTAGACAACAAAGCTTCTGGTGATTCTTCAGCTAATTCTGAAATAGTTTCGTCTGTAACTATGTTTTCCAAATCAGACTCTAAATAATCATCACTACAGCTAGCTGATATTGCCAACATTGTAGCTATTACTAATATTTTTTTCATTTTTTTACTTTTAAAAATTAACATTTAAACCTAACGTAAACGTTTTTAATGTTGCGTATCTAACAGAGTTGTTACCTCCGGTTACACTTGCTCTAGGATCAAAACCTTGAACATCTGATGCTGTCCATAAAGCTAAGTTGTTACCTAAACCATAAATTCTAACTTTGCTTAAACCTATTTTATTTGAAACCTCTTGTGGTAAAGTGTACCCTATAGACACATCATTAAGACTAATAAAATCTGATTTTTGTAAAAACAAATCAGACACACTATAATTTCTAGTCCCATCTATAACTCTAGGCAACTGAGCGTCTGTATTATCATACGTCCAAGACTTATTAAAATCTCTGTGGAAATTTTCTCCAATACCGCCTCCAAAACCATCATTATAAATAGCATCATAAGCATAACCTCCAAATTGGTATGAAAGTGCAAAACTAAAATCTAAGTTTTTATAAGTAAGCGATGATGTAAAACCACCGTTAACATCTGGCAAGGCAGATTTTCCCAAACTAGTTTCTGACGCTACAGAGTAATCTTCAGTTTGGTTGTTTACAATTGGTGTTGTACCGTCTGCTTCAAACTCGCTAGAAGTATACCAAATAGCATTACCATTTTCTGGGTTAACTCCTACAAAATCTCTAATGTAATAATCAAAAGCACTACTACCTTTTTCCCATCTATATACAGTACCTGGATCTATAAATTCTCTTCCAGGAGCAAGTTTAGTTATCTCGTTTTTATAATGAGTTGCATTTAAATTTACGGTCCAGTTTAAATTTTGATTTCTAATAATATCATAAGAAATACTTGCCTCAAAACCTACGTTCTGCATATCCATTACATTTTCTGGAATAGAAGGTAAACCAGAAGAGTTAGGTAAAGGCCTGTTAAATATTAAATCTGTTATTTTACGTTCAAAATATTCAGATTCAATTCTCACTCTATTATCAAACATATTAAGTTCAAAACCAACATTAAAATTGGTAGATGTCTCCCATTTTAAATCTCTGTTACCTAAAACTGTTTTATTTAAATTAAACTCTTCACCATCTGTAGTTACATCCCACTGATCTAAATAAGGAGCATAATTTCTAACAGCAGTATTGTCTGGGTAACCAACATAGTCATTACCCTGCTGACCAATACTAGATTTAAGTTTAAGCTCAGAAATCCAGTTTACATTATCCATAAAAGATTCTTTAGAAACTCTCCAAGCTAAACCAGCTCCCCAAAAATTACCCCATCTATTTTCATCGGCAAAAACAGAAGAACCATCTCTACGGAAACTACCATTTATATAATATTTGTTATCAAAATCATACAACATTCTAGCAAATAAACCTTCTAAAAGGTACTCTGTTGGACCTCCTGTAACATTACCTGCTCCATCATTCTCTGCAAATAAACTAGCAGAAATATCATTAGAGATAAACTGATTTTTTTTGTTTGCATCTAAGAATTTAAAATTGTAGTCTGAATTTTCATGACCTAACAAAATATCTAAGTTATGATCTTCTCCTATTGTTTTTTTCCAACCTAATAATTGTTGATTGGTATAAGTTGTACCTCTACCAAATTGCTCAGACAATCTACCATTAACATCTGCAGGAGATGCACTACCTACAATTTTATTGGTATAATTGGTAGTGTTATAAAAGGCAAGATCTAAACCAAAATTATACGTAAATGTAAAGTCTTTTAAGAATTTGATTTCTGCAAATGCTCTAGATGTTAAATTATCTCTTACAGATTTATTTACATTTAGTGTTTGTAGAGCGTGCGGATTAGAAAAACCATTAAATGGCCTACCTGCAGTTGCATTTGGAGATGTAACATCTGCCCAATCCCAAAGTGGATTTCCTTTATCATCTAAAACTGTTTCACCTGTAGCATGATCTACAGCAAAAACAGGATAAATAGGCGCTATATTTCTAACCCAAGCAAAATTACCTGTAATATTATTAGTTAAAGTTCCTGTTTGCTCTCTGTTAGCATAATTAGCAGACATCCCCAATTTAATGTTATCACTCACTTGAGAGTTTACATTCATATTTAAGGTTAACCTTTTAAAGCCGGTATTAATGTTATACCCTGTATTATCTTCATTACCTACAGAGAAAAAGTATTTAGCTTTTTCAGTACCTCCGGCTATACTTGCGTATAAAGACTGTATACCACTACCGTTATTAAACAACTCATCTTCCCAATCTGATGTCCATAACTGGTTACCAGATCTTAATTTACCCGTTGTAGGATCTACAACAGTTGTTCTATCGCCTCCAAAAGGATTATAAACCAAGCCTTGTGCTCCATCAAATAAATTTGCAGATGCGTTTAAGCCGGCTGTTGCCTCATCTGTACCATTCTCTACAATATCGTTACTTTTTAGCATTTTATGGTAAGCCTCTAAATACTCACCTGCACCATCCATAACGTCATAGTCTTTAACTGCTCTACTAGTAAAGCTAGTTCTAACATCTAAGTTTACACTTACTTTACCAGCTTTACCTTTTTTTGTAGTTACAATAATAACACCATTAGCACCTCTATTTCCATACAAAGCAGCAGCTGCAGCATCTTTTAAAAATGAAATAGACTCAATATCATTAGGGTTTAATGATGTAATAGACTCGTTATAAGGAACACCGTCTACTACATATAAAGGTGCAGAAGATCCGTTTAAAGATCCAATACCTCTAAACCTAACTGTAGGCGCAGTACCTGGTTGGCCAGAATTTGAAAAAATTTGAACACCAGAAACTTTCCCCGTTAAACCTGTTACAGCATTACCAGAAGCAACCTTAGTTATTTCTTCAGATTTAATTTCTGCTATTGATCCCGTAAGAGATTCTTTCTTTTGAGTACCATAAGCAGTTACCACAACTTCCTCTAATGCCTCTGCATCTTCTTCCATTTGAAGATTAATTGTGCTTGAAGCACCAACGGTTCTTTGTGTAGTTTTTTGACCAATGTAACTGTAACGCAAAACCTGCCCTACTTTTGCATTTATGGTATAGTTACCGTCAAAGTCTGACTGTGTACCTGTTGTTGTACCAACAACTAACACAGAAACACCAGGTAAAGGCAAACCATTTTGATCTGTCACATTACCTGTAATTGTTTTCTCTTGCGCATAAGAGAAACTCATTAACATCACCAGTAAGGGTGTTAAAATCCAAGTTACTTTTTTTCTCATTTAATTTAGTTTTGAGTTAGCTTTAGCTTTCCTTTAACTATTTGCATACACCTTAAAAAATACTATTAACATTTTTTTAGCATTTTTAGATTTATAACAAGTGATTAAACTGGGCTAAAAATTATTTAATAAAAAAATAGATACTTAGTAAATTCAGTGTCCTACAAAGAATTAGTACTACCCAAAAAACTTTTATAAATAAGAAAACAGCAACTTAAAAAGTATCTATAAAGCACTTTGTCGTATTAAAACTTTGTTAATTACAGAATTTTTTAAAAAAAGTTGCTTTTTATTAATTAAAAATCACTGTAACAAGCTATTTCTTATCATATTCGTATTTTTCAGACGCAAAAAAAGAAGAAATTTAATTCTACAAAGTAAGATAATTAACTGTTAATTTAACACGTACAAATGTTCATTAAAAACATAACTCACTGAACAAAAGGTATTATGGTTAGAGAAAAAAAGACAAAAAAAACCGCCAAGAGCAATTGCTCTTGGCGGTTAAATAAAATAAATATTTTTTATTTTATTTTAAAAACCTTTATTCTGTGAAACATTAGAGTTAACATCTACCTCACTATTTGGAATAGGAAATGCTAAATTAAATGATCCGTAAGGAACACCTTTGTGTGTTTGTTGTAATTCATCTATTAACGGAATACCTTGACCTGTTCTTACCAAATCGTGAAAACGAGCACCTTCAAAAGCTAATTCTTTTCTTCTCTCAAGTAATATATTATCAAGAGTCGCTTCAGTATAAAGACTAGCATTTCTTTGAGCAGGTATCATATTTAAATATTGTAATGAAACCGCAGGATCTACTGTTAACATAGCTTCAGCATATGTTAAAATTACTTCCTCATATCTAATAATACTAATATTATCATCGAATGTACTAGAAGGGTATTTCCCAATGTTTCTTGTGAAACCGGCACCATCTACTTCAATAAAATCTTCACCAATTCTAATATCATCATCATCAAAAATAGTTAAGAAATTATCTAACACTACAACATCACCGTAAGATGTATTTAAAAATATATTAGCTAAACCATTAATACCTCTATTATCTGTAGGAGACATTGCTATTTCAAAAATAGAATTAACAGCATTATCTGTAGAAAAAGTTGATGCAAAATCTGCTTCACTCGCTACAGAAAAATTCTGAGAATCAATAACTGCCTTTGCAGCTGTAGCAGCTGTAGTCATATCACCAAAATAAAGAGCTATCCTTGCCTTAATTGCATTTGCAGCACTAGTTGTAATGAATTCTTTAGAACCATCTAAACCTGGAGACATTATTGCCAAAGCTGCATCAATATCAGCTATAGCTAAATTCTTAACCTCTTCAACAGTATTTCTTGCTGGAAAAAAGTTTTCCTCATCTCTAAATGTGGTAACATAAGGAACACCACCTGGAGAAGTACCTCCTGTAACATGTTGTTGACCAAATAGCCTTACTAAATCAAAATGTGCCATAGCTCTAAGAACTAAAGCTTCACCTTTCATTTGATTAATGTAAGCTGCATCTCCTTCTATATTCTCTGCATTAATAATAATATTTGCAGAACCTATTACAGAGTATATTCTGAACCACGTATCAGTTGGATAAGCATCAGAAGGTAAAACCTCTAATTGTCCAGCCGTAACAAATCTATTAGAATTAGCATTAGAAAATGCATTATCACTCCTTACTTCATTAAAAACTATATAGTCTCTACCGTAGTATGTTTCAATAGATAATCTGTTATAAGCACCAGCCAATATACCTTCTAAATCTTCTTCTGTATTTATACTTGAATTAAAGTCTTTTTCTTGAGAAACTGTAGGATCTAGTTCATCTTCAGAACAAGAAGTATTTCCTATTAGTAAGGCAAAAGCCATTACTGTATATAATATTTTTTTCATTCTAATTAAAATTTAACGTTAACACCAAAAACAACAGATTTTACTGGAGGAGTTACCAATCCTGTGTAACCAGCTGCTCCTACTTCTGGATCCAATTTTAATCCATCATCCTTAACCCATGTGTAAAGGTTAGTACCTTTAACTGTAAATGAAATTGCATCTAGACCAATACCCTCAGTAAATTTAGAAGGTAAGTTATAACCGAATGTTAAATCTTTTAATCTAATGTAATCTCCATCATATAAGTGTCTAGAAGAAGTAGCATGGAAGTTGTCTGCTCCATTATAAACCAATTTAGGTACATCTGTAACATCTCCTGGTTGTTGCCATCTTTCTAAAAGTTCTTCTACACCATTGTAAGAACCTAAAGTAAAGCTATTAGTTCTAAAATAGTGCTGTGCATATTGCTCATATACTTTATGTCCGCCAGCATAGTATAAACTAGCATCAATAAAAACACCTTTGTACTCTATATGAGTTGACAAACCTCCAGAGAAAGTAGGCAATGCACTAGCTTCATCTTGATTTACCCTTGCTGCAGAAGCATAGTTAGATGTAACTTCACCATCTACTCCATTTACATACCAAGTAGGTTCACCTGTTTCAGTATCTACACCTGCCCAAGTACGCATAAACCAAGCTCCAATAGGTAAGCCTACCTCTGTAGTTTTATATGTACTCGTAGCACTTGGATTAATATCTTCACCTGTACTATCTAAAGCTAATTTAGTAACCTCGTTGTTTACAGTTGCAAAGTTTCCTGAAATACTCCAACTAAAATCTTCACCTCTAAAAATATCATAATTAAGTTGAGCCTCTATACCCTTGTTTACTACTTCTCCAACATTAGTGTTTTGAGAAGTAAAACCAGTTGTTGGTGACAATGGAACATTTTGTAATAGATCATAAGTTCTTTTGTTAAAGTAAGCAAAGCTACCTGATAATCTGTTGTCAAATACTCCAAAATCAAAACCAGCATCTACAGTTTCTCCGTTTTCCCAAGATAAAAATTCATTTCCTAACTGACTTGGATAAACAGCACCGTTACCAGCATAATCTGCATCATAAGCTAAAAATGCTTGATATGTATTTGTAGCAATACCAGAGTTACCGGTTACACCCCATGAACCTCTTAAACGTAATTCGTTAAAAACTGACCCTTCTAAAAAAGCTTCTCTATGAACATTCCAACCTAAACCAACTGATCCAAAATTACCATATCTATGACCATTTGCAAATCTTGAAGAACCTTCTCTTCTGAAAGTTGCATCTAAGATGTACCTACCATCAAAGTTATAATTTAACATTCCTAAATAAGAAATATTAGTCCAATCTGTAAAAGATGAAGAAGCATCAAAATTAGATCCTGCACTTGCGATATTTGTTAAACCATCAGTAGAAAAGTTTTCACCGTAAGCGTATAAGTATGTATAATTATTTTTTTGATATTCAAATAAAGCAGTTACATCAAAATTATGTTTAGAACCTAATTTAAACTGATAGTTTAATGAATTTTGAGAAACCCAATTGTAGTTTTTCTCATCTGAAGCAGTACTACTACCATTAACATCTCCATCAGAATCTCCATGATACCTGTTGTTATAAGATTTATACTCTGATAATGAAAAATCTAAACCTATACGAGAAGAAAAAGTTAAATTTTCAATTAACTCCCAATCTAATTTAGTATTAGTAGTTGCTCTAGTGTACTTATTGTAAACCTCATCGTTCTCATTAGTATATAATGTATTAAATACAGAAGTTCCTAAGCTATTTATATTGTAAGTCCCATCTGCATTGTAAGGATTAGCAAAAGGATTCATATAGTATCTAGTTAAATGTGGATTATTAAAGAAAGCCCCATTTTCTAATACTGGATTTTGTCTAGAGTTAGATACGTTTATAGAATTATCTAACTTAACATTGTCTCTAAGCCAAGTTTGAAAACTTAACTTACCAGATATTCTTCTGAAAGAATCACCAATAACTGTAGGTTCAGTTTCATTATACCCAAGAGATGCATAATAATTTGTTTTTTCTGTACCACCTGATGCAGAAAAATTATAATCTTGTATTAATGCGTCTTTATTTTCAATTAGACCTGGCCAATCATACTCACTACCATCCCAATTAGCTATATTTCCTAAATTATTAGCTATTGCAAAATCCCTAGCTTCATCTATTTCGAAATCATAACTTTCCCCATAAGCATTAAAGGTTGCCTCATCAATTAACGAAGCTCTTTGTGTTGCTGTTAAAGGATTTCTTTTATTGTAAGCATTGTTTTGAAAACCTAAAACTGATGAAAAGTTAAATACTGCTTTTCCAGATTTACCTCTTTTTGTTGTAATTACAATTACACCATTAGAACCTCTAGCCCCATAAGCTGCAGTTGCAGATGCATCTTTTAAAACAGTCATTGATTCAATATCCTTACTGTTAAGAGATACAAGTGAACTAAGAGAAGTTCTGTTAGCACTACCTGAGAAGTTCTCGCTTACTACAGGAACTCCATCAATTACGTATAGTGGAGAGTTACTTGCATTAATAGAACCCACACCACGTATTCTAATATCCTGTTGTGCTCCTGGAGTACCAGAAGTTGTAGATATTTGTAAACCTGCAACTTTACCTTGTAAAGCCTGATCTACAGATAGAACAGGAACATCTTTGATATCTTCTGAACTAACCTGCACAGAAGAACCAGTTACCTCATCTACAGATTTAGTACTGTAACCTAGTACAATAACCTCCTCAAGAGCCTCAGCGTCCTCTGCCAGCTGAATATTTATTGTGCTTGAAGAACCAACTTTTCTTTCAGCTGTTTTTTGTCCAACATAGCTGTAGCGCAATACTTGCCCTACATTTGCTTTAATAGTATAGTTACCATCAAAATCTGTTTGAGTTCCTGTTGTTGTACCCACAACTAATACAGAAACTCCTGGTAAAGGCAAACCATCTTGGTCTGTAACATTACCAGTAATTGTTTTCTCTTGTCCGTAAGAGAAACTCATAAATAACACCAACAAGGGTGTTAAAATCCAAGCTACTTTCGTTCTCATTTATTATTAATTTTTGAGTTAGTACCCCACAAAACTCTTAATTAATAGTTAACATTCCAAGAATTTAGTGTTAACGAAAACAGCATATGTTAAAAAAAACATCAAAAATGAATAATTAACAATTTAATAAACAACAAGCAGCTAATATCTCAATAAAAAAGCTATAATTGGAGAAAAAAATAACAAATTGTTACTGATTAATTAATATAAATGATAATCAAAAACATCAAAAAGAACAACAATAATTATAGTAATTACACCTTGTTTACATATAGTAGAATAACTGTTTATTTTTTTATTATTAATAAACGTAGTTTTAGATAATTTAAAAAGTTAAAGAAAACATAAAGCAATCATACGTAGTATAATTAATTAAAAAAAGCCTATAAATACATAATGCACTTATAGGCTTTTAAATTTTAAAACAAGCTATTACTAATTTTGGTCTGCCTCACTAATATTTGGGTTAGCATTAATTTCAGCTTGTGGAATTTTCCATATCCAAGCATCGTTTAATGATGGTTTTTCTTGCATAAAACCATCGCCATATAAAACTTCTGATGCTCCAGAATTAGTTTGGTCTAAACCTTCATCCCAACGAATGTGGTCAAAATAACTAAATCCTTCTCCCCATAATTCTACATGACGTTGAAATTTAATCTGATCCATAAGGTCTGCCTGAGTTGCAAAAGCTGTTTTATCAAAAGCAGAATCTCTTGCTTCACCTAAAAGAGCTAAAGCATCTTGTGCTCCAGTAATATCATTCATCATTGCTTTAGCTTCAGCTTCAATTAAAACCATTTCTGATGCTCTCATATAAATAACATCATCTGGATCTATAGTACCTGGGTTCTTCTGCAAAAATTTCATAGACATATACGGATGTGTATTATGACCTGTTGTCATTCCGTACTGAGAAATAATAGATTCCCACTCATCCCAAAAATCATCTGCATTATCATAATTAGGGTCAGTTTCAAAACTACCACCTTGACCATTAGACGCACTAGAATTAGTATTTGGAGCTAAAGGTAACCACGCTTTTTTACGGTAATCAGTGTCTGGAATATTATTATAAACTTCTTTATTGATTATCTTAGGGTTACTTCTGTTTTGACTTCCGTTAAAGGTTGAACAAATAAAGTAGAAATAAGATTGAAAATAATTTGTTTCGGTATCTATCACATGACCTCCCCAAATTACTTCTGAAAGATCTGTAGTATTAAAACCAGATAACCAATCGCTTTCATCTAGCAACTCAAAACCATCTCTTGCTGATACAGCAGCATCTGCAGCTGTTTGCCAATCTCCTTTAGACAAAGCAATACGTGCCTGTATACCATATGCTGCGTTTATAGAAATATTAGACTTATTATCAGGTGCTGTAGCATTTTCAAAAAACTCTATAGACTTTTTAATGTCATCTTCAACTTGCGTATAAACTGCTTCTACAGTTGCCCTTGGCGCACTTGTATAAGGCGCTCCTGTATCTAAAACTAAAGGAACTCCTAAATCTGTAGAAGGACTACCTATAAGATAACCTTTAGCAAAGGTAGTCACTAATTGATGATAAGCCCAAGCTCTATAAGCGTAAGCCTGACCCAAAATATTATTTAACTCTGCAGTCTCTGGCAAATCTCCTTCAGCTACTCTATTAATAATTGAGTTTGCCGTAAAAACAAAGTGATAACGCTCATACCATAAATTATCTACTGTAGTGGAATTTGCGTTTGTATGAGCTAACCATTGTAAATCTGCTCTACCCCAACCATTACCTCTAGAAGAGTGAATAATATTACCGCCAATAGCATCAAAAGAAGGCATATAATAACTTTGACCAGACCTAGACGATGCAGTACCCGGTAAAGGGTTCTGAGCATACATTTGCCTATGCAAGCCATTTAATAATAAATCCATATTTGCAGGAGTAGACAAAGCATCTTCTGCTGAAATAGCATTTGTTGGTTTATTGTCCAAAAAATCTTCGGTACAACTTGTTAGAGCAATAAACGATACTGCCGCTAACATTATATATGTTTTTCTTAACATAACTTTTATTTTTTTATTTATATCTTAATTAAAAAGAAACGTTTAATCCTAATGATAAAACACTAGCAGGGTTATAATCATTTCCAGAAGGTGTTCCGGCTAAACTGTACTGCGGATTTAAACCAGTTCTTTTACTCTTTAAGTATAGGTTTTCACCCGACACAAAAAACCTTAAACTATTAACTCCTAATTTATCTGAGATATCACCACCTAAGGTATAAGATAAATTAACATTTCTTAAAGCTACATAAGATGCATCTGTTAAAAATCTAGTAGATAAAGATTGTGATTGATTTACCGCACCATTTTCTAGCCTTGGAACATCAGTAATGTCTCCTGGCTGACGCCATGCTTTTAAGGCATCTGGATGTAATGAACTACCATAATCCCCTTCATGCATCATAGCAGCATAACCGTAATCTAATATATCTCCGCCAATACCATAAACTACTGTGAAATCTAAGGCGAAACCTTTATATGTAAAACTATTTGAAACAGAACCAATTAAATCTGGAACAGAACTAGCATCTGCATATGCTCTACCAGCTTCTTGAAAATCATTTGTAGTTGCCTGGCTACCATCTTCATTTAGTACAGGAACTGATTCACCAGTTTCAGCATCTTCTTCATACATATTATATAATGCATCTCCGTTAGCTGGGTCTACACCTGCAAAATCATACAAGTAAAAATCATAACGAGAGCGGCCTTCTGCCCATCTTTTAGATCCGTTTATACTTGGATCTGGAAGTGATGTAATCTCATTTTTCAATGTAGAAGCCTGTAAAGTTAAATCCCATTTAAACTCTTTACCTCTAAAAAAGTGACCTGTAATACCAAATTCATAACCTGAATTATACATATCTCCAATATTAAAAGGCGCCTCATTTAAACCTTCTGATGTAGGTATTGGTAAATTGTAAAGTAAATCTGTTGTATTTTTCTTGTAGTATTCTACAGAACCTTCAACTTTATTTCCAAACAAACCAAACTCTAAAGCAACATCATAACTTTCTGATGTTTCCCATTTTAAATCGTTATTTCCTAAATCTGAGAAATAAATTGCTGGTGCACCTGCATTAGAGTATAATGTTGTACGGGCTTGTGAAATATAAAAATCTCCTAAATTATCATTACCTACTTCACCGTAAGAACCTCTTAATTTTAAGTTGTCTACAAATGAAACATTCTTCATAAAGTTTTCCTGATCTATTCTCCAAGAAGCACCTACTGAGTAGAAACTACCCCAACGAACATCACTACTAAAAACAGAAGAACCATCTCTTCTTGCAGAAGCACTAATGTAGTATTTGTTGTCAAAATTATAGTTTAATCTTGCAAAATACCCTTCTAAAGTTTTATCTGAACTATAGCCACCTAAGCTAGATACTACTGAAAAGTTATCAAACTCATAAATCCCTGCTGCAGTTTGTGTGTTTGCTAAACCACTATTTTCTGAATAATGTCTATCAAAACTTTCATGACCTAAAGTAACATCAAAGTTGTTTAACCCAAAAGACTTTGTATAAGTTAAAATTTGATTAAAGTTCTCTGTTGTTCTACGGTATCTAGTTTCTCCGTATCTACCAGTTGGAGCACCATCTCCTACGATATTATTCTCGTAACTTTTATTTATGTAATCCTGAATATCCTGACCATAGTTAAATCTTGCTTTTAAACCATCTAAAAGTTTAAATTCTGCAAAATACCTGAATCCGATATTATTTACTTTTGTTGACTCTTCATTGTATATTGCTTCTGCAATACCATGACGACCTGGATTACTTGGTCTTGATTGTATACCATACTCTGCATAACCTTCACCTAAATCATAAAGAGGTTTACCTGCTTCATCTAACACTATATCTCCATTGTTATCTACTACATATACAGGATAAATAGACCCCAAATCCTTAGCCCATGAGAAAGGGTTTACGATACTACTACTACCTGCACCTGTAGGGCCGTGAGAATCTGTAATTGCTAAGTTCATGCTACCACCTAACGTTAACCAATCAGTTGGAGAAAAGTCTGCATTTAATCTAGATGTTATACGGTCATAATCACTTTCTATAACGTAACCATCTTCACTTAAATAAGATGCAGAAAAGAAAACTTGATGATTTTCACCACCCCCAGAAACATCAATAGAGTGGTTTACTCTACTGCCTGTTCTTTCTAAAGCATCATACCAATCTAATCCCTGGTATATAACCTGAGCGTTAGGGTTTAATGTACCATCTGTACCTACTATTTGATCATTAGCAACATTAAAAGGGTTATAACCTAATCTATTAAAAATTGAAGCTGAAGCTTCTACCTCTGGATTAGAACCTCCTAGTGAGTTTTTGTAAGCTTCCCACATTAATTCATAATATTGACCTGGTCCAACAGCGTCATATTCGCCAATACCTTTAGTTATTACACCATACTGCGTAGATAAATTAACTGATAAAGAAGAATTTTTTCTTCCGCTCTTAGTTGTAATTAACACAACACCATTAGCTGCTCTAGAACCATATAATGAAGTAGAGGCTGCATCTTTTAATATTGTTAAAGACTCAATATCATTTTGATTTAAACTTGTTAAAGCTCCTTCAAACTGAATACCATCTACAATATATAAAGGTTGTGTAGAACCACCATTTAAAGTACCAACACCTCTAATAACTATTCCAGGTGAAGAACCTGGTTGCCCTGAAGCCGAAGTAAATTGAACACCTGTAGCTTTTCCTTCAATAGCCGCAATTGGAGAAGTAACACTTCTTTTAGCTAAATCGCTAGAACCAATAACAGAAGCTGAACCTGTAAATGCTTCTTTAGTAGTTGTACCATATGCTACTACTACTACTTCATCCAAAGCTTCTGCATCTTCTTCCATTTGAAGGCTAATAGTATTAGATGCTCCTATTTTTCTTTCAGTTGTTTTTTGCCCAACATAACTGAATCTTAAAATTTGACCCACACTTGCTTTAATAGTGTAGTTTCCATCAAAATCTGTTTGCGTTCCTGTTGTTGTACCTACAACTAACACAGAAACCCCAGGCAAAGTTAGACCTTCATGGTCTGTTACAGTACCAGTAATAGTTTTTTCCTGTCCATAAGAAAAACTACTAAAAATAAGCACCAAAATAGGCACTAACAATCTAGTTACTTTTGTTTTCATTTAATTATTTTTTGAGTTAGTAAGACGCTAAAATCATAATTTTATCTTAATAAAAAACAAAAAAACAGTTAAAATGTTTCATATTTATTTTTTAACAAGTAAAGTCATTAAGATCAAAAAATAATATTATTAATACTATATCAAAAGACACTTTTAACTGACAATATGCTAACATTGTAAGAAATTTAAGTACTCATATAAAGTATCAATATATAATATAAAAATTACAAATTGTTAATCATTTAAGTAACACTAAAATTATTTATTACCAATAAATTTTATTCAGCCTAATAATTATTAATACTAATTTTGTATTATCAATTAGATAATACTCCTTTTATGTTAAAATCTTACTACAAATTAATTAATGAAACAGGAACTGATGAAGCTGGCCGTGGCTGTTTGGCTGGTCCCGTTACCGCTGCTGCAATTATTTTACCAGAGAATTTTAAAAATGATATATTAAACGACTCCAAATTACTCTCTGAAAAAAAAAGAGAACTTTTAAAACCTATTATAGAAGAACAGGCTATTTGCTATGGGGTTACTCATATTTACCCTAAAAAAATAGATGAAATAAACATCTTAAACGCATCTATACTTGCTATGCATAAAAGTATAGATAAATTAACTACCAAACCAGAGTTTATAATTGTTGATGGCAACCGTTTTAAACCCTATAAAAAAATTAAGCACGAGTGTATTATTAAAGGAGATTCTAAATTTTTGAGTATTGCAGCTGCTTCTGTATTAGCAAAAACATATAGAGATGCGTATATGGAAAAGATACACAAAGAGTTTCCTATGTACAACTGGAAAAAAAACAAAGGCTACCCTACCAAAGAACATAGAGAAGCTATTAGAGAATTTGGGCTAACCAAATACCACCGCAAAAGCTTTAAACAATTACCAGAGCAATTAAAGTTTCCGCTATAAGTAAATTAATTTAACTTTGTTACTATAAGTTGTATTTGTATGAAGTTAAAAATTATTATTGGTTTACTTACTATATGCTGTTTTAGTTGCACTAATAAGCAACAAACTAAAACCGTTATTTTAGATTACCTCCCTAACCGCGCATCTACTGTGCTAAAAATAAACGACTACAATAGCCTAACTAGCAGTATAAAAAACAATGACATATTAAGTTCATTAAAAAATTCTGAGCAATTAAAAAGCTTTTATGACGCAAGCAAAATCCTAAATCATATACAACCCAACACTAAAGGTCTTTTAGCCTTTATTGCTAAAGATAGTATTAAACACAATTATTTTTACATTACCAAAGACTCTGTAAACCTTAATAATCTTGATAGCCTTTACACAAACAGCACCACATCTTCTAACAATATTAATTATAAAGAATACAAAGTAGATAGCACTTCGTGTTTTGTAGCAAACAGCAAACCCTTTACGCTGTTTTCTTCTGATAAAAGTTTAATAGCAGACGTTCTTGGCAACAATACTAAAATAGACAACAATATATATAAGTTATACAATGCATCTAACAACAAAACTGCTACACTGTATACTCGTAAAAACAGCAATACATTTTTAAAAAACATTTTTCCTATAGACAGTTTACACAATAACGAAAATACAAACTGGATTTCTTTAGACATTAACACAAAACAAAACCTACTAAATTTAGCAGGTATAACCACAACTAATGATAGTATTACCAACTTTTTAAGTTTATTTAAAAATACTAAAGCTGTGGCCAATAGAGTGCAAGAATATGCTCCTTTACAAACAGAAGCAATTACGTCTTACACTTTTACAAACTATGCAACATTTGCAAAAAACCGATTAGAGTATTTAGGTGAAGAAACTAAAATTGACTCAATTTTTACTACTGTTGAAGAAATAGCTATAATTACAACAAAATCTAAAAAAGCAGTTTTACTGCAAACCTTTGGCGCAGATAATATAGATGAATACCTAAGTACGTTTAAAAAAAATATTAGTACAGACAATCCTATAGTTGCACTAAATAACAATACTATCTTATCAGCTTTATTTAGTCCTTTAGTAAATTCTTTTAAAGCAAATTACTATACTATATTAGGTAATGCTTTTATTTTTACTGAAGAAATTGAGACTTTACAAGACATTATTAGCAACTACAAAGCAGGTACTACTTTTAATAAAACACCACTTTACAAATCTGCTATAGAAACTATGGCAAAACAATCTTCAGTTTTACAAATTTCTAATTCTAAAAAGCTTGAAGGAATAATTGCTTCTAATTTTACAAAAAACAATAAACTTAAGCTAAACAACTACTTTTACGCTAGCCAACTAGTAGCAGATGCTAATTTTTACCACACCAACATTACGGTTCAAAAAATAAACACTAAAACAGAAGCAAATACTACTGCCCCTATTTTTACAGTGCAGCTAGATAATGATTTAGCAACAAACCCACAGTTTGTAAAAAACCACAGAACAAATAAAAAAGAAATTATTGTTCAGGATATTGAAAACAATTTATATTTAATTTCTACTGATGGTAAAGTATTATGGAAAAAACAGCTAGACAGTAAAATACAAGGAGAAATAACCCAAGTAGACCTCTACAAAAACGGAAGATTACAATTTGCATTTACAACAAATAACCAGTTTATAATTTTAGACAGAAACGGAGAAACAGTAGAACCATTCTCTATAACTTATGATGGTGGAAACTTAAACGATTTAGCTGTTTTTGACTATGAAAACAACAAAAACTACAGATTTGTTGTCACCCAAGACAAAAAAGTATTTATGTACAACTCTAAAGCCAAAATAGTAGATGGCTTTACATATACAGAAGCAAGTAGTTCTATTGTTAGAAAACCAAAGCATTTTGTGGTTGGCAATAAAGATTATTTGGTTTTTATGCTTGAAGACGGCTCGCTTAAAATTTTAAACAGAGTTGGCAAAGTACGCGTTAAAACAACTAATAAAATTGCATTTTCTAACAATGATGTAGTCTTATTTAAAAACAAATTTACAGTTACAGATACCACAGCAATATTACACCAAATAGCTACAAACGGAAAAACAGCGGCAACAAAGTTTAACCTTATTAAAGATCACGGTTTAGATGCTACTACAAATACTTTGGTGTTAATGGACCAAAACACCATTAGTATAAAAGGAAAAAAAGTAAGCCTTGATTTAGGTATGTATAGCAAACCAAAGATATTTTACATCAACAATAAAATATATGTTAGCGTTACCGATTTACAAAATCAGAAAATATATTTGTTTGATAGTAATGCAGCTCCAATACAAAACTTTCCGGTTTACGGGAGTTCATTAATTGATTTAGCCGATATAGACAATGATAAAAAGTTAGAGCTAGTTGCTAAAGACCTAGACAACTCTATAATTGTGTATAAAATAAACTAAAAAGCACCATTAATACATCATTTACAGCACTTTACACAATTTAACTACACCTTTTGCATCTTAAACAGTATATTTACAAGCGTTCATTTTTATTAAAGAACAGAACACTAAAACACTGTTAGATTATGAAAACATATACAATTATACTCGCTCTTATATTAACGTGCTCTACTGCAATTTTTGCCCAAGGTGACTGCAGTAAATATTATCCTTTTAATTCTGATGTTAAAGCAGAAATTACCTCATATGATAAAAAAGGAAAAAAAACTACATCTGTAAATTACACTGTAAAAAGCGTAAATAATAACATTGCTACCATTGCTACAGAGCTCTATGACAAAAAAGGAGAATTTATTACCAATACAGAATATGATATAGAGTGTACAGAGAAAGGTATTAGTATAGACTTTAAATCTATGTTTAACAACCAACTTTTAAAACAGTATAAAGATATGGACCTTGAGCTAACTGGCAATAATATTAACTTACCTAACAACCTAACTCCTGGTACAACCCTACCAGATGCAAACCTAGATATGGTTGTAAAAACCGGCGCAATAAAACTTAAAATGTTTATTAAAATGACAAACAGAAAGGTTTTAGGCAACGAAACTGTTACTACCCCTGCAGGCACCTTTGACTGCGTTATTTTAACTAATGACACCGAAATAAAAATGGGCATAAAAAGTACCACAAAATACAAACAATGGATTGCAGAAGGTATAGGTATGGTAAAGAGCGAGGATTACAACAAAAACGGAAAACTCATCTCTACAAATATTTTAACCAAGTTTAAAAATTAGCAGCCTATTTTAAAACCATTTCAGCTTCAAACAATGCTGTAAAATGCTTTAGTAATTTATCTTTTACTTCTGCTATATTTACTTCTTTTTTACCTAGCTCTACATTTAAAGATGTTACTGCTTTATCTTTTATTCCACACGGAATCATAAGATCAAAATACCCTAAATCTGCATTTACATTTAAGGCAAAACCGTGCATTGTTACCCACCTACTAGCGCGCACACCCATTGCACAAATTTTACGCGCAAAAGGCGTTCCTACATCTAACCAAACTCCAGTTTCTCCTTCAGAGCGTTCCGCTTTTAAGCCATACTCTGCTAAGGTTAAAATTACCATTTCTTCTAGCAGGCGTAAGTACTTGTGTATGTCTGTAAAAAAGTTATCCAAATCTAAAATTGGATATCCTACAATTTGCCCAGGGCCATGATACGTAATATCTCCTCCCCTATTTATTTTGTAAAAAGTTGCATTTTTTTTAGCCAATTGTTCTTCATCTATTAACAAATTAGCCATATCACCACTTTTACCTAAAGTATACACGTGCGGATGCTCTACAAACAAAAAATGATTAGGTGTTTTTAAACCTGCATCTTCTCGCCTGTTTTTAATTTTTATATCTAAAGTTTCTTTAAAAAGATCTTCTTGGTAGTCCCAAGTTTCCTTATAATCTTTCTGTCCTAAATCTTGTAGAAATACTTCTTTGTTCATACCACAAAGATACAACTATCTGTCCGGATTATTCAATATAATAAGCGCGGCAATTGTACCAGGAACCCAACCGCATAACCATAATAAAAATACAATAACTATAGATCCGCATCCTTTACCTATTACAGACAAAGGCGGACATAAGATAGCTAATAAAACTCTCCAAAAACTCATTTACTATTATTTTGATTGATGTACCTATAAGACGTAACAAAACACTATTTGTTACTATTTTTTTCAATTTTCTTAAAAAACTCTATTTAAGCTTCTTTTATAAGGTTGATAACCAAATACTCATCAACCAAAAACAATACATTTAACACTAATGATATACAACATACTAACATCAAAATGTAAAAATTTAAAAACCTTTGTATGCTAATGTACTTTCTACTTTGATAGATTACTAGTTTGTAACTATATTTGCAGCCTTAATTATAGATATATGCAGCTTTCGGAACAAGAAATCATCAGAAGGGAAAAATTAGGCAAGCTAAGAGAAATGGGCATTAACCCATATCCGGCAGATTTATACCCAGTTAACACTACCTCTAAACAAGTTAAAGAAAATTTTGAAGAGGGTAAACAGGTGGTAATTTCTGGTAGATTAATGTCTAGAAGAATACAAGGAAAAGCTTCTTTTGCAGAGTTACAAGATGGTGAAGGCAGAGTACAAGTTTACTTTAACAGAGATGAAATTTGTACAGGTGATGATAAAACTTTGTATAACGATGTTTACAAGAAATTATTAGACATTGGAGACATTATTGGCATTGAAGGTGATTTGTTTACAACACAAGTTGGCGAAAAAACAGTAATGGTTAAAAAGTTTACAATACTTAGTAAATCTTTACGTCCATTACCGTTACCAAAAGTAGATTCTGAAGGTAAAGTTTTTGACGAATTTAATGACCCAGAGTTACGCTACCGTCGTAGATATGCAGATTTAGTTGTAAATCCGCACGTTAAAGAAGTGTTTGTTAAACGTACCAAACTTTTTAATGCTATGCGTAGTTTTTTTAACGACGCTGGTTATTTTGAAGTTGAAACTCCTATTTTACAACCTATTCCTGGTGGTGCTGCTGCAAGGCCGTTTATTACTCACCACAATAGTTTAGATATTCCGTTGTATATGAGAATTGCTAACGAGCTTTATTTAAAGCGTTTAATTGTTGGTGGTTTTGATGGAGTTTATGAGTTTTCTAAAAACTTTAGAAACGAAGGAATGGACAAAACACATAACCCAGAGTTTACAGCTATGGAAATTTATGTGTCTTACAAAGATTATAATTGGATGATGGATTTCTGTGAGAAATTACTAGAACATTGTGCAATTGCTGTTAACGGTACAAGTGAAGCTACATTTGGTGAGCATAAAATTGATTTTAAAGCTCCTTATGCACGTGTAACTATGGCAGATTCTATTAAACATTTTACTGGTTTTGATATTACTGGTAAAACTGAAGCTGAAATTTTTGAAGCTGCTAAAGGTATGGGTATAGAAGTTGATGCCACAATGGGTAAAGGAAAACTTATTGATGAAATTTTTGGCGAAAAATGTGAGGGCAATTATATACAACCTACATTTATTACAGACTACCCAAAAGAAATGAGTCCGCTTTGTAAAGAGCATAGAGATAACCCAGAACTTACAGAGCGTTTTGAACTAATGGTTTGTGGTAAAGAAATTGCAAATGCATACTCTGAGCTTAATGACCCAATAGACCAAAGAGAACGTTTTGAGCACCAATTAAAACTTGCTGCTAAAGGTGATGATGAAGCTACAGAATTTATTGATGAGGACTTTTTACGTGCTTTAGAATACGGTATGCCTCCTACATCTGGTATGGGAATAGGAATGGACAGGTTAATTATGTTTTTAACCAACAACCAATCTATACAAGAAGTATTGTTTTTTCCTCAAATGAAGCCAGAGCGTAAAGCTGTTGCTTTAAGTGATGAAGGAAAAACTGTTTTAGCTCTTTTAAAAAAGGCTGAAAAACTACCTTTGGATGAATTAAAATCTTCATCTGGTTTAAGCAATAAAAAATGGGATAAAACTATTAAAGAATTAACCAAAAATGGTGTTGCTAAAGTGAATAAAACTGATGATGGTTTATTTGTAGAAATAGTATAATACCAAACACTTATAAATTTAAAACAGCGTTACTATTAAGTAACGCTGTTTTTGGTTAAAAGATAACCATCATCAAAACAAATAACCTTGTTTGTTTTAATTTTTAAGTATTGTTAAATTAATCTTCATTTTTATCATTACGGTCTATATACTGCACATCTCTTGTGTTTTTTTGTACTGCAATAGCAGAAAATAAACTTAGCAAAAAAGACATTGCATAAAACCCTTTTTCACTTAACAATAAATCTGCATTCCACAAACCAACTACCAACAGCACAATAGATGCTACTGCAGCAAACCAACTTATACCATAATAAATATCTGTTACAGGTACATCTTCTAACTTATCTCGCACTGCTTTTTGTACAGATATTACAGAAAATAGTCCAAAAAGTAAAATTGTAAAGTAATATCCTTTTTCATTTAATAGCATATCTGCGTTCCACAAACCAATGCAAAAAGCAACCATACCTACAAATAAAGAAGTCCAAGCTGCACCTATAAATGCTGCTGTTGGTTTTTGATCATACACTTTTTTACTTTTCTTCTTTTTTGATTTCAATTCTTTTTCTACTGAAACATTTGTTTGATAATCCATAATTTTTGTGTTTTGATTACGGTACAAATATGTGGCGATTTAAAACCTGTAACAACACAACTTACGTATAAAACTGACGATATAATTTAATACTATAAATAAAAATACATTATATTTAATAAGTTATTCATATTTTTAATGACGATTAAATGACAGATTTAAACGTAATTGTAACCACACTTACAGTAGAAGAGCAACAACAATTTGTACTTTTTTTAAAGAAAAAGAACAAACGTAACGACACTAAAAACATTCAGCTTTTTAAATTACTACAACAAAACAAGCTGTCCTCTGCAGAAATTTGCAAACAACTTTACAGCAACAAAAAAAATGCATACCACGCTTTAAGAAAACGCCTGTACAACTCTTTAATAGATTTTATAGCTAATATTAATTTGGAAGAAGAAAATTCTGTTGATATGCAAATTATAAAGTACATATTAGCATCAAGGTCTTTTTTACACAATAAGCACTATAAAGTTGCCTATAAAATACTAGACAAAGCAGAAGTATTAGCAGAGGCTCATTATTTATTTGCCATTTTAAACGAAATATACCATACTAAAATTCAGTATGCATATGCAATTCCAGAAATAAATATCTCCAATCTTATTGCTCAATTTAAAAGCAACCAAAAAAACTTATTATTAGAAGACCAACTAAATATAGTATATGCTAAAATGAGGCAGACACTAAATAACATTACTTACAAAGGAGATGTTATAGATATAGAAACCTTATTAAAAAACACACTACAAGACCATAAAATAACTATAACAGAATCTTTATCGTTTAAATCTTTATACCAACTAATAACCTTAGTTAGTATACCTGCTTTTGTTACCAATGACTATTTAAAAACAGAACCTTTTATTATAAAAACCTACGCTATTTTAAAAACACATAAAAGCGCTACCAAGCAATTGTTTTACCATATAGAAGTTTTGTTTTTAATTGCCAACACACTGTTTAGAAATAAAAAGTTTAACGACTCACTTCACTATCTAAAGCTAATGGAAACGCAAATGTTAGCAAACAACAAAAAATATTACAATACTTTTAAATTAAAACACCAATTTTTACTTGCTTTAAACACCAACTACAGCAACCAACAAGACAAGGCCATTGGTATACTAGAACAACACATTAATAGTAAACACAGTGATATAGATTCATTACTAAAAATTCATTTAGGTTTAAGCACTTTTTACATTCAAGGAGGCAGATTTAAAGACGCACAGCAAATATTCTCTAAATTTTACCATACAGATAAATATTATGAGAGTAAAGCTGGTAAAGATTGGGTAATAAAAAAGAATTTAATTGAGATTATTTTACATATAGAACTAAATAACATAAACCTTGTAGAGTCTAGATTACTTAGCTTTAAAAGAAATTACTTTAAGTATTTAAAACAAATAAATCAGCACCGAGCAATTACATATTTATCTTTTATAGAACTTTACTATAAAGATCCATCACAACTAGTTACGGATAAATTTAAAGCAAAAGTAGAAAACTCTTTTGAGTGGGTAGGAAAAGAAAAAGAAGACATTTTTGTAATGAGTTTTTATGCCTGGCTAAAAAGTAAAATGGAAAATAAACCGCTTTACAAAACAACTTTAGAAATGGTACAATTAGCAAAAGAAGATTAAGTTAACTTGTTATTTTACTATTAAATACTTGCTTGTACCTGCTAAAACTTTATAGTTTGCTTGCAAATTATATATTTGTATAACTATAAGCATTATACATTATGGCATTAAGCAAAAAAATTGGACTAGTAACCGGACCTCTAGTTTTTTTATGCATTTTACTACTACCTACTACAATACTATCTACAAATGCAGATGCTGTTATAGCAATAGCGCTTTGGATGGTTATTTGGTGGATAACAGAAGCCGTATCTATTTCTGTTACCGCACTACTACCCCTAATTTTGTTTCCTATATTAAAAATAATGCCTTTAAATACAGTAGGTGCTAACTATGGTAATAAAATTATTTTTTTATTTTTTGGAGGTTTTATTTTAGCACTTGCCCTAGAGAAAGTGAACTTACACAAACGTATAGCTTTAAACATTATAAAAATTACTGGCACTACACCCAATAAAGTAGTACTGGGTTTTATTATTGCTACTGCAACCTTAAGTATGTGGATTAGTAACACCGCAAGTACAGTTGTAATGCTACCAATAGCTGTATCTGTAATAAAATTATTAGTTAATGATAAAGATGGTTTTACAAAAAGCGATAAAAACTTTGCCTTAAGCGTAATGCTTGGTATTGCTTTTTCTGCAAATGCAGGCGGTATTGCTACCATTATTGGTACACCTCCAAATTCTGTTTTAATAGGGCTGTTAGAAGAACAGTATAACATAGAAATATCATTTTTAAAGTGGATGATTATTGGTTTACCTTTTTCAATTGTATTACTAACTGTTATTTACTTTGTGCTTGTAAAGTGGATGTTTCCTAACAAGCAACTTGAGTTTTCTGCTTCAAAAGACGTTATCAATTCTGAATTAAAAAAACTTGGACCAACTAGTAAAAAGGAAAAAATGGTACTGGTAATTTTTGCAATTACAGTATTCTTATGGATTTTTAGAACCCTAATTAATTCCGTTTTTCCAAGCATAGGATTGTCAGATACTGTAATTAGTATGATAGCTGCAGTATCTTTATTTGCTGTGCCTTACAACTTAAAAAAAGGAGATTTTATTTTAAAATGGAAAGACACAGAAAAGTTAGCCTGGGGAATATTAGTACTTTTTGGCGGAGGCTTAGCTTTAGCAAATGGTATGGCTACAACAGGTATAGTTACTACTGTTACAGAAGCAATATCTAACAGCAACATTAATATCTTTTTTACAGTTTCATTATTAATATTACTAATGTTGTTTATGACAGAGCTTATGAGCAACGTTGCTTTAATAACTGTTTTAGCTCCTATTGTAGCTGGTATTGCAATTGGTTTAAACATACCAATGTTACATATACTTATACCAGTTACAATGGCTAGTAGTTGTGCATTTATGCTACCAATGGCTACACCACCAAATGCAATTGTATTTGCCAGCGGCTATATTAAAGTAAAACAAATGGCAAGAGTTGGTATTATTTTAAACCTAATAGCTGTAGCATTACTAATATTACTATTCCAATTTGTACTTCCTATACTTTTTTAAAACAGAATAGCCTCTGCAATGCAAAGGCTATTCAATCGACTAATTCAATCTTACAAAGAGATATCGTAATTCCTTTTTGTTGTTGATTGTTATATAAATAGACGAAAAAAAATTGCAAAAGTTACAATAAATGCAAAATTTTAACACAATAACAATTAAATCGTAATTTAATTAACAAATGTTAAGTTATGTTAATCTTTAACTTAAATCACTGTAAATCAATAATATAAATACATTGCAATTTTAATACACCTGCTATTTTGTTATGATATTATTAACATAGAATTAGGATTTTTTTGCGGTTATTTGTTTTTATTCAAAAAAATTAACTCAAACTAACAATGATTAAAAGTTTACTCACCAAACTTCTATTAGTTGTTTTTCTATTTGGCTCCCTTACCAATTTAGAAGCTCAATCTAAAAAGAAGAACAAGAAAAGCAAGAAGAATGCTAAAACAGAAACTCCTGCTGCAAAGCCAAAAAAAGGAGCTATTTTACCTTATAACAAGGTAATTACAAAAGATGCTAAAACAGACACTGGTTTGTTTAACGTACACACCGTAGACGACAAACGTTATTATGAAATTCCTGACTCTTTGTTTAACAAAGAAATGTTAATGGTAAGCAGAATAGCAAAAACAGCAACCGGATTAGGTTTTGGCGGTGGAAAAATTAACACTCAAATGCTACGTTGGGAGAAAAAAGATAAAAAAGTTCTTCTACGTATTATGTCTACAAACATTGTTGCAGATGAAAAACTTCCTGTACATGAAGCCGTAATGAACTCTAATTTAGAGCCAGTTTTATATTCTTTTGATATTAAAGCGCTAAAAAAAGATTCTCTAAACCCTACTACAGTTATACAAATAAATGACTTTTTTCAGAAAGACGTTAAAACTCTAGGTTTGCCAGAACGCAACAGAAAGCAATATAAAGTTAGCCGTTTAGATGACAGTAGAAGTTATATTGAAAGCGTAAAAAGTTACCCGTTAAATATTGAAGCTAGACACGTTAAAACATACTTTGCTGGCAACCCACCATCTAACTCAGCTTTAGGATCTATTACAATAGAGATAAATAACTCTATGATTTTACTTCCTAACAACCCAATGAAAAGACGTTATTTTGATGAGCGTGTAGGTTGGTTTGCTCGTAGCCAAGTAGATTATGGTTTGGATGCTCAAAAAAGTAAATCTGTTACCTATTTAGATCGTTGGAGACTAGAAGTTAAAGATGAAGATGTAGAAAAGTTTAAAAGAGGTGAACTTGTAGAACCTAAAAAGCAAATAGTTTATTACATAGACAGAGCTACACCAGAAGAATGGGTACCTTTTATTAAGCAAGGTATAGAAGATTGGCAAGTTGCTTTTGAAGCTGCAGGCTTTAAAAATGCAATTGTTGCTAAAACGCCTCCTACTCCAGAAGAAGATCCAGAATGGTCTGCAGAGGATGTTAGATATTCTGTTGTTAGGTATTTAGCTTCTCCTATTCCAAACGCAAATGGTCCTCACGTAAGTGACCCTAGAACTGGAGAAATTTTAGAATCTGATATTAACTGGTACCACAATGTAATGACTTTATTACGTAACTGGTTCTTTGTACAAACTGCAGCTATTAACCCAGATGCAAGAGGTGTTGAGTTTAAAACTGAGGTTATGGGTAGATTAATACGTTTTGTATCTTCTCATGAAGTTGGCCATACCTTAGGTTTACCTCATAATATGGGAAGTAGTGTTGCATACCCTGTAGACTCTTTACGCTCTGCTTCTTTTACTAAAAAATATGGTACAGCACCATCTATTATGGATTATGCACGTTTTAACTACGTAGCACAGCCTGGTGATGAAGGTGTTGCATTAATGCCTAACATTGGTGTTTATGATAAATATTCTATTAGTTGGGGTTACCGTCCTATTTTAGATAAATCTGCTAAGGAAGAAAAGAAAACTTTAGATAGCTGGATTTTAAAGCACGCTGGTGATCCTCTTTACCGTTTTGGAAAACAACAATTTGGTGTAATAGACCCAAGCTCACAAACCGAAGATTTAGGTGATGATGCTATGAAAGCTAGTGACTATGGTATTGCTAACTTAAAAAGAATTGTTCCTAACTTAATTAAATGGACAGCAGAAGACGGCAAGTCTTATGATGATTTAGATGAGCTATACGGACAAGTTTTAGGACAATACAACAGGTATATGGGGCACGTATCTAACAATGTTGGTGGTGTTTATGAAAACTACAAAACATACGACCAAGAAGGTGCTGTATACACGCACGTACCAAAAGAAAAACAAAAAAGAGCAGTGCAATTTTTACACAAACAATTGTTTTCTACACCTACTTGGCTAATAGATAATAATATTTTAAACAAAATTGAAAATGCTGGAGCTGTAGAACGCATTAGAAGTACACAGTCTAGAACATTAAACAATCTATTAAATACAGGCAGAATGGCCCGTATGATTGAAAATGAAGCATTAAATGGCTCTAAAGCTTACAACCTAACTACAATGATGTCTGATGTTAGAAAAGGTATTTGGAAAGAGTTAAGCACAGGAAGATCTATAGACACCTACAGACGTAATTTACAACGTGCCTATGTGGACCGTATGGAATATTTAATGACAGAAGATCCAAAAGCTTCTAGATTTGGTACTGCCGTAAATGTTAGTCAGTCTGATATTAGAGCTGTAGTAAGAGCTGAATTGCAAACGTTAGTACGTTCTGTAAAATCTGCTGCCGCAAATTCTTCTGGTATTAGAAGAGCACACTTAAAAGATATACAAGAAAGAATAGAAGCAATTTTAGATCCTAAATAAAAAAAATTACCTTTTAAGTTAAAGGCTGTAATGTATAGTACATTACAGCCTTTTTTATGTAATATACTTAACAACAACACACTACAGTTTACCACATTTACACAACAACTTTACAACAAACTGGAATAAAAACTACAAATAAGTGTGTATTTCATCTATAAAATTATGCATTTTATCTTGTTTATTCATTTTTTTTAATATATTGCAGGTAACAAACAACAAAAAATAAGTGTTTCACAACCAAAAAATGGTTGTTACACAACAAGAGTTATAATAAATTAATTAACCTAGGTATCTTTGATATAGAACCGATATAAAAACCCCAAATCTTATGTCATACAAACTTAAAAGCTTAGTTTATTTTTCTTGTTTAGTTGTTGCAATTTTTGCTTACGTGCAAGTTGACAACGAAAACGTTTTAGAGGAAAATAACAACACGGTAGAGCTTCAAAATATTGAAGAGAACACAAACAGTAACGACTTAATTGTACAGTTATCTGAAGAAGAGTAAACGTATTTTTATAATACAGAAAAAGTCTGAAACTTTATGGTTTCAGACTTTTTTTTGACCTATTTTTAATGTTAAAATGCTCCTAAAAAACAACTACAGATTAAACTATTTATAAAAATGATTGTCAAAATAACAAACAATTAAAAATAGTAATATGAAAAAAATAACATTTGTAATGGTTTTAATGCTAAGCGTTTTAACTATATCAGCACAAGAAAGTAAGGAGAATTCTAAAGATGCAAAACACAAAATGCATAAGAGAAAGGATGGCAAAAGAGCTATGCACAGAATGGCAAAATTTACTCCAGAACAAATGGCCATTTTACAAACCAAAAAAATGACCCTTGCTTTAGATTTATCTGAAGATCAACAATCAAAAATTGAAAAATTGAATTTAGAAAATGCAAAATTTTTCAAAGAAAAGATGGAAGAAAGAAAAGCAAAAAAAGAAGCTGACAAAAAATTAACTTCTGAAGAAAGATTTGCAATGGAAAATGAAAAATTGGACCATCAAATTGCTCAAAAGAAAGCTTTAGAGAAAATTTTATCTAAAGACCAATATACACAGTGGAGTAAAATGCACAAAAGAAAATCTCATTCTCCTGAAAAAAGAAAAATGCACAGGAGACAAATGATGATGAAAAAGAATAAGACTATGAAGTCTTAAAACAAAAAAGGAGCCATTAACGGCTCCTTTTTTTTATATGCTTTAATGTATTACAGCTCTAAGTCTTCAAGAGCAGCAATGGTATCATCTAAATCTTTATATGATAATGCATCGTTTAAAAAATAACTTTCAAAAGCACTAGGTGGCAAATACACCCCTTTACTTAACATTCCGTGAAAATACTTTTTAAATGTATCATTATTCCCTTTTGCAGAAGTAGCAAAATCTACAACAGGTTCATCTGTAAAGTGAACAGAAATCATACTTCCAAACCTATTTATTTGGTATGCAATTCCTTTTTTATCCAAAGCCTTTTTTAATCCTTTGTGTAAATACTCTGTTTTATCTGCTAAACTTCTAAATATATCTGGATTGTTATTTAACTCTGTTAACATAGCCAAACCTGCGCTCATTGCTAAAGGATTACCACTTAACGTACCCGCTTGGTATACGGGACCATTTGGCGCTAGATAATCCATAATTTCATTACGAGCTGCAAAAGCACCAACAGGTAAACCACCTCCAATAACTTTTCCAAACGTTACAATATCAGCATCTATACCTAAAATTTCTTGTGCCCCACCTCTTCCTAAACGAAAGCCAGTCATAACCTCATCAAAAATTAGCAAAATACCTTCTTTTGTACACAGCTCTCTTAAACCTGTAATAAATTCTTTAGACGGTATTATACAGCCCATATTACCTGCAACAGGCTCTATTATAATAGCTGCTATTTCGCCTTTATTTGCCTCTACTAATGATGTTACATTTGCTAAATCGTTATAATTAGCCAACAATGTATCTTTGGCTGTACCTTGTGTTACACCCGGACTATTAGGACTACCAAAAGTTACCGCACCACTACCCGCTTGTATTAAAAATGAATCTGAATGACCGTGGTAACAACCAGCAAACTTTATAATTTTATCTTTACCCGTAAAGCCTCTTGCCAAGCGTACAGCACTCATACAAGCTTCTGTGCCGCTGTTTACAAATCTAATTTTATCTATATTTGGAACCATAGAAACTGCTAGTTTAGCTAACTCTGTCTCTATTTCTGTTGGCATTCCAAAAGAAGTTCCTTTTTTAGCTTTTTCTATTACTGCGTTAATTACAGGATCATAAGCGTGACCTAAAATTAATGGTCCCCAAGATGCTATATAATCTATAATTTTGTTTCCGTCTTCATCATATAAATAAGCGCCTTTTGCTTCCTTAACAAAAATAGGTTCTCCGCCAACAGCGTTAAAGGCTCTTACAGGTGAGTTTACCCCTCCAGGAATATATTTTTTTGCTTCATTAAATAAAGCACTGCTTCTTTTATAAATCATTTTTAAGATTTAATTTTTAGTATATTTTACAATAAGTTCTTGACCTATGCGTAGGTTTGTATTTTTTAAATTATTTAACTTCATTAATTCTGGCACACCCATAAAATACATTCTAGATATAGCGTACAGGGTTTCTCCTGCTTCTACCTTGTGCTTTTTTACAACATATTCTTTTGGAGCTGTACGCACTGCTTTATGCTTGCCATCAAACTTATGAAGCTTGTATTTTTCAATTAAATATATTAGTTTTTGTGGGTATTTAGGATCTGTAGCATAACCTGCCTTACGCAAACCTTTTGCCCAGCCTTTATAATCATTAATATGCAAATCAAACAAAGAAGAATACCTACCCCTTGTTGTTAAAAACAAACTATGATCTCTAAAAGAGTACATAGGGTGGTTGTATTTTCTAAAACATTCTCCTTTTTCATCATCATCATGATAATCAAAATCACCTTCCCAACCTGTATGACATTTAATTCCAAAATGATTGTTGGTTTTACGAGCCAATTCTCCTTTACCAGAACCACTTTCTAAAATACCCTGTGCTATTGTAATGCTTGCAGGTATACCGTAAGCTTTCATTTCATCTTGTGCTATAGCTGCAAATGTATTTATGTAATCTTCTGTGTTTTCTATGGCAAAACTTACAAAATGCCCTTCATCTTTAGGCAAAGCATAAGGAGCATTACCCTTATTGGTATTATTTTTTGGCGAAACCGTAGATACTTTTTTATGTGATTGTCTGGTTACGCTTCTTTTTGATTTACAACTAGTGTAAGAAACAAGTAGTACCAACAAGAACGTCTTATAAACTAATCTTAAACTATTTTTAGGTGTATTTTTATTCATTTATAAGTGGTAATTTTTTCTTAACTAATAAACTATTCATTCCTTTTATACCTTGTAACCCTCCTGTGTGTATTGCAACAATTTTAGTGCCAGGTGCAAAATAATTTTTTTGTACCAGATCTAAAATACCAAAAAACATTTTACCTGTATATACAGGATCTAAAGGTATATTGGTTGTTGCTTTAAAAGAGTTTATAAAATTTATTAATTCTGATGTTACCTTGGCATAACCCCCAAAATTATAACTATTTATAAGCTCCCAATTTGCATTATTGGCAAATTTACAAATATCTTCTTTTAAAAAATCACCTTTTAACGCAGGAAAACCCAAAACTCTTTGGCTTGCATTACTTGCATTTATAATACCTGCTATAGTACCTCCAGTACCAACGGCACTACAAATTACGTTAAACATAGTATCTTTTGGAGTTAAAATTTCTTCACAACCCTGTACAGCCAACTCATTGGCACCACCTTCTGGTAAAATAAAGCTATTAGGATAATCTCTTTTTAAAGTGTTTAAAAATTCTGGTGTATTTTTTTCTCTATAAGTTTGTCTGCTTACAAACTTAAACTCCATTCCGTTTTCTTTAGCAAAAGCTAAGGTTGGATTTTGTTGCCACTTATCTGCAAGCTCCTCACCTCTAATAACACCAACAGTTTTAATACTGTTCTCTTTTCCTGCATAGGCCGTAGCAGCTATATGGTTAGAGAATGCACCTCCAAAGGTTACTATAGTTTGTGCTTTTACTTGCTTAACGTGCTGTAAATTGTACTTTAGTTTTCTGTACTTGTTTCCAGAAATAAAAGGATGTAGCGTATCTTCTCTTTTAATATAGAGTGATATCTTTTTTTCTGATAAAATAGGTAAATCTACTTGCTGATTTAAAACTTTCACGTTTTATAATTTTCAGCGCCAAAGATATTTAATAAAACTGAAGGGTTTACGTTCATTTAAATAATTAGGATTATCTTCATTAAAATAGGCTTCACGCTCAAAACTAAGATTTTGATAAGCCCTATAACTATCCCAATAAAACAAACAACGTATTAAAAACTCAAATAAATACACTATATAAAAAGGCAAAACTAAAAGTTCTAGCTGTTGCCTTAAGTGTATTTTTTCATGATTAATTAAAGAGTCATCATCTCTTAGCGCATCACTCTTTAAAATTATAAAAGGCCACAAAGATAGGCCTACATAATTTTTTCTAAAGAAGAGTTTTGAAACTAAAATCATACGCACTTATTAATTAACAATGTCAAATTTAACAACTTAGTACAGAAACTATACCATTTTTAAGACTTAAAACGATTAAAAACTATAAAACACCGACTACCAACTATTTTTAACTTTTAACAATTGTGTATTTATATACTTAACTTAAAAACTCGTAATTTTACAAGTATGAAAAAAATTCTTCAACCCATAGAAGGCGACTATTATTTATCTGAAGAAGGCTACAGAGTATTTACAGAGCAATACCATAAAAGAAGAGGTTATTGTTGTGAAAGTGGATGTAGGCATTGTCCCTATGGCTATAATGCCAAAACAAATAGCAGAAAAAAATCTTAAAATTTGCTCAAAAACAAGCAATTACAAAGTAACGGCACAATTTTTGTGATATTAAACCTAAACTAAAACATCAAAAAATATGAAAGCATTAAAAATGGCACTAGCACCAATATTTGCATTGGTACTATTTAGTTCTTGCACCTCTGTACGTGTTTTGTCTGACTATGATAAAGAAGCAAACTTTAATACTTATAAAACGTATGCTTTTTATAAAACAGGTATAGATAAGGCGCAAATATCTGACTTAGACAAAAAAAGAATTCTAAAGGCTATTGATGCTGAAATGAGTTCTAGAGGTTTTGTAAAATCTAGTACTCCTGATATCTTGGTTAGTATTTTTACTAAAGAAAAAGAACGCGTAGATATTTACAATAATTACTGGGGCGGTGGCTTTGGTTGGGGTTGGAATCCTTACTATTTTGGCAATGGCTTTAACAGAAGCAATGTTTCTACCAGTACAGAAGGATCTTTATATATAGACTTAATTGATGCTAAAAATAAGGAACTAGTTTGGCAAGGCCGCGGTATTGGCACATTAAACAATACAAATAACATAGAAAAAAAGGAACAACGCATAAAAGAGTTTGTTTCTCAAATACTAGAAGCATATCCGCCAGCAATTGCATCTAACTAAAAAATCAAAACCGCTACTAATAGCGGTTTTTTTTTTGCTTTGCACTAAAAAATTGTTTCACGTTATAATTACACATTAGAGCTAAATAAAAACGTACATTATTTTCCAATTTTGTATCTTTATTGCCTATTAGTAAATACCTAACATAACGTGCAATGTCTTACACAAGCAATTATATATTAGATAAACTACCAACGCATTTAAAGCAATACATAAAACCGCAAAATTATGAGGATTACACTCCAATTAATCAAGCTGTTTGGCGTTATGTTATGCGTAAAAATGTAGATTATTTAAGTAAAGTTGCACACACATCTTACTTAGATGGTTTAAAAAAAACAGGCATTTCTATAGAAAACATTCCTAATATGTACGGTATGAACCGTATTTTACAAGAAATAGGTTGGGCTGCTGTTGCAGTAGACGGTTTTATACCTCCTTCTGCTTTTATGGAGTTCCAAGCTTACAATGTACTGGTTATTGCATCTGACATAAGACAATTAGAAAATATAGAATACACACCTGCACCAGACATTATTCATGAAGGTGCTGGCCACGCTCCTATTATAGCAAATCCTGAATACGCCGAGTATTTAAGACGATTTGGAGAAATAGGATGCAAAGCAATTTCTAGTGGAAAAGATTATGAATTGTATGAAGCTGTTAGGCATTTATCTATTATAAAAGAGGCTGCTGACTCTGATGAAGAAGAAATAGAAAAAGCAGAAAAACACGTTGAAGACTTGCAACAAAATATGGGAGAACCTAGTGAAATGGCGTTAATTCGTAATTTACACTGGTGGACTGTAGAATATGGCCTAATTGGCACTACAGATAACCCTAAAATTTATGGTGCAGGCTTGCTTTCTTCTATTGGTGAAAGTGCTTGGTGTATGACAGACCAAGTTAAAAAACTAAACTACTCTATTGAGGCAGCTCATAAGTCTTTTGACATTACACAGCCACAACCTCAGCTTTTTGTAACACCAGACTTTGCCTATTTAAGTCAGGTTTTAGAAGAATTTGCTAACACAATGGCACTACGCACTGGTGGTTTAGATGGTGTAAACAAACTTATAGACTCTAAAGCTTTAGGAACTGTAGAACTTAGTACAGGCCTACAAATATCTGGTGTATTTACAAATGTACTTACACATAAAGGAAAACCTAGTTACATACAAACTACTGGTAAAACTGCTTTATCTTACAGAGAAAAAGAATTAGTTGGCCACAGTACAAAACACCACCCAGATGGTTTTGGCTCTCCTATTGGCAAGCTAAAAGGTATTAACTTGGCCATAGAAGATATGAGTCCGCGCGACTTAAAAGCATATAATATTTTTGAAGGACAAACCATTATTTTAGAATTTGTTGGCGGTATTAAGGTTAACGGAAACATTATAACTGGCACACGTAACCTTAAAGGTGAAATTGTACTTATAACTTTTGAAAACTGTACGGTTACACAGGATGAAACTATATTATTTAAACCAGAATGGGGATTGTACCATATGGCTGTAGGAGAAAATATAGTTTCTGCATTTAATGGCCCTGCTGACTTGCATAGTTTTGATTTAATTACACATAGCATTACCGAAGAAACAATAAAGCCTAAACAAACAGAAGCTAAAACACAGCTAGAAAACTTATACAAACAAGTACGTGAGTTTAGAGAAGGTACTAATATTACAATTTCTAGAAATAAAGTGTTTCAAGAGGTAAAAAACAACTACCCAACAGATTGGTTGCTCCCTGTAGAATTGTATGAATTAGCCAAATCTAATAACGATGATGATTTTGCAGTAGAAATTATTGAACACCTAGAGACTGTAAAACAAAACAACCCTAAAGTTGGGCATTTAATTGATGACGGATTAGAGTTGGTAGATAAAAGTTTGGTTGTATAATTTACTGTAACTCTAGCTCTTTTATAGCTTTTAATTCTTCAATTTTATTAATTGGGTTGTCATTATATTTCAATGTCCAACCCAAAGAATTTGTTAGTACATAGAACTTAGACAGCTCACTTAAAAGTCTGTTTTGCGCATTTGTTTTTAAGGTAGAATTTTCAACTTTTTTAAGTAGTGATGCTTTAACGCTTTTCTTTATTTTATTATAATCATTAGCATCAAACTGATTTAAAAAATCGGCTGTAACATCATAATACTCATAATCTGGACTTATTTTTACTTCTGGCTCTGGAATGCTTGTAATTTGTAATATTTTGTTTTCTTCATCTACCTTAAAAATAATTTTACTTAAATCATAAGCAACAGTAACATCTGCATTAACTACAACCAACGCTTTTTTTTCTGCTGTAATTAGCGGTCCAAAAAGCTGCTGAGAATCTTTATAATTATATACTTCTGCAAAGTGACCCTCGGTTACCACAAGCTTAGATACATTTTGTATTTGCTGCTGTATTAACATTGAGTTTTCTTGTAAAATAGATTGTTCTTCTTTTTTATCTGAACAAGTTTTAAATACAAGTAAAGCCACTAAAACAATAATAATTCCTACAAGGATTCTCTTCATAATTAAAACAAAATAAAAGGATATTCTTTTTGAAGATACGTAATTTTTTCTTGAATGTTTTTTAAAAACTTCTGATGCTCCTCTGACTCCGAATTAAAAGGTCTATGCTCCAAACCTCTTTGTACAGCGCCAACTTTTACAGTAGTTTCTAAGGCCTTTTTAGCTAACCATACATCACTAAACTTTTCCCAAATATAATCTACCGCTAATTTGCTTGGGTGCACCATATCTTCTTTATAAAAACGATAATCACGCAATTCATCCATCATAATTTCATAACTAGGAAAATAAAAAGCATCACCCCTGTTTTTTTCTAATTCTATGGTATTATGCACAGCGGTTAGCAAATGAGATTTACTACGCTGATTTTCTACAAAACCATCTTTAATATGCCTAACAGGAGACACCGTAAAAATAAATTTAGCATTAGTATTTACACTTTTTACTAATGATATAAGCTCTTGTAAACTAGCCTCTATTTCTGTAACTGTTAACAATTGCTTATTAAAAGCTTTCTGCGGAACTTTATGGCAGTTAGCAACTACTTTATTTAACTCTAAATGTTTGTACACCCAAGCCGTTCCCAAGGTAACTACAATGTGTGTAGCATTAGTTAAAACCTGCCTAGTTTCTAAAACTGCTGCATTTAAATTTTGTACTAGTTTTTGTTTTGAGGGTGTACTTAAAACAGAATGAGCATTGAAACAATGCCAACGCTCATTTTGATTAAAGATATCTTTTTCTGTATATTTTTCTTCTAAAACAGCATTTTTAACCAGCTGTGTTATTGCCCGTGGATGAAACAACACCCCAAACGGGTTGGTTACAGCTTGCATTTTATAATAGGAAAATTTATTACCTATATGTTCTGCAAAACAAGAACCTAACAACAATAATTTGTTAGAATAGTTTATTTGAAACGTACTTGGCTTAAGTAGTACTTTAGTTTGTAGTTTCATACACTGTTGTTATTTAATATATGCTATTGCTTTATCTAAGGCTTCTGCAATACCTCCTGGGTTTTTACCACCTGCTGTAGCAAAAAACGGTTGTCCGCCACCGCCACCTTGAATATACTTACCTAATTCACGTACAATTGCACCTGCATTTAAATCTTTTTCTGCAGCCAGTTCTTTAGATATGTAACAAGACAAGGTTGCTTTACCATTATTTTCTGCTCCAAAAAGCAAGAACATATTAGTAGCATTAGCTCCCATATTAAAACACAAGTCTTTTATACCTGCAGGATCTAAATCTACCTTTTTAGCCAAAAATTGCACGCCATTTACATCTTGTAACTCGTTAAGCAAATCGCCCTTTAAGTTTTTAGCCTTATCTTTTAATAGTTGCTCTATCTCCTTTTTAAGTTTGTTATTCTCTTCTTGTAAAGAAACTACAGCTTTTACAGGATCTTTAGCATTGTTTAAAACTTCTTTTATATCTGTTAACACCTCATTATTATCTGCATAAAAATCTTTAACAGCATCAGAAGTAATAGCTTCTATTCTACGTATTCCAGAGGCAACTGCACCTTCAGACTTAATTTTAAAGTGCCAAATATCTCCTGTGTTTTGTACGTGCGTACCACCACAAAGTTCTACCGACTGCCCAAAACGTATAAGCCTAACCGTATCTCCGTATTTCTCTCCAAACAAAGCCATTGCACCAGCATCTAAAGCTTCTTGCATTGGTATGTTACGTTTTTCTTCTAATGGTAAATTACCTTCTATTCTTGCATTTACAAAATCCTCAACCTCTTTTAGTTGCTCTGTAGTTACTTTAGAAAAGTGAGAAAAATCAAAACGTAAATATTTAGAGTGTACAGCAGAACCTTTTTGCTCTACGTGCGTACCTAAAATTTCTCTTAATGCTTGGTGTAGTAAATGTGTAGCGGTGTGGTTGCTTGCTGTTCTTTGACGTTGTTTTACATCTACAACAGCCTTAAAAGTATCTGTAGTATTTTTTGGTAAATTCTTTGCAAAGTGAATAATCTCGTTATTCTCTTTTTTAGTATCTAATATGTAAACAACATCTCCGTTTTGTGCTTCTAAATACCCTTTATCACCTACTTGTCCGCCTCCTTCTGCATAAAATGGAGTAATATTAAACACCAACTGGTATTGTTTACCTTCTTTTTTAGAGGTTACTTTTCTGTATTTAACTAAACGCACATTAGTTTCTAATACATCATAACCAACAAACTCTTGTTCTGCATCTTGTAAAAGCACTTCCCAATCTTCTTTAGAAACCTCAGAAGCAGACCTAGATCTGTTTTTTTGTTCTTGCATTGCTGCATCAAAACCTTTTTCATCTAACGTATAACCACGCTCACTTAAAATAAGAGCGGTTAAATCTATAGGAAAACCATATGTATCATACAATTCAAATGCTTTTCTGCCATCAATAGTTTTAGAAGACGCACTATTAATAACACTGTCTAATAATACCAAGCCTTGGTCTAGTGTCTTTAAAAAAGAATGCTCTTCTTCCTTTACTACATTTTCAATAAGTTGTTTTTGTTCTTTAAGCTCAGGAAAAGCATCACCCATAGTATTGGTTAATACATTTACTAACCTGTACATAAATGGTTCTTTGGTATTTAAAAACGTAAATCCGTAACGTATAGCCCTTCTTAAAATTCTACGTATTACATAACCAGCACCAGTATTACTTGGCAACTGACCATCTGCTATAGAAAAAGCAACAGCTCTAATATGGTCTGCAATAACGCGTATTGCAATATTAGTATCTTCGTTTTTATTGTATTCTGCGTTGGTAATTGTTTCTATTTCTCTAATTATAGGCGTAAAAACATCAGTATCATAGTTAGACTGTACACCTTGCATTACCATACACAAACGCTCAAACCCCATTCCTGTATCTACGTGTTTAGCAGGTAAGTTTTCTAATTCTCCGTTTGCTTTACGGTTGTACTGCATAAATACAAGATTCCATATTTCTACAACCTGTGGGTGATCCATATTTACCAATTCTGCACCAGAAACTTTTGCTTTTTCTTCTGCAGATCTAATATCTACGTGTATTTCTGAACAAGGTCCGCAAGGCCCCTGATCTCCCATTTCCCAAAAATTATCTTTTTTATTACCAAAAAGAATTTGAGATTCTGGAATAATTTTTTTCCATAAATCTAGCGCCTCTTGGTCCATTTCTAAATTATCCTTGTCTTTACTACCCTCAAAAACGGTAACATACAAGCTAGACTCATCTATTTTAAAAACCTTTGTTAGCAGTTCCCAAGCCCAAGAGATAGCGTCTTCTTTAAAATAATCTCCAAAACTCCAGTTCCCCAACATTTCAAACATAGTATGGTGGTAAGTATCTTTACCAACCTCTTCTAAATCGTTATGCTTACCACTAACACGCAAACATTTTTGGGTATCTACTACCCTTGTGTTTTTTGCTTCGGTATTTCCAAGAAAAAATTCTTTAAACTGGTTCATACCAGCATTAGTAAACATTAAAGTAGGATCATCTTTAATGACCATTGGGGCAGAAGAAACAATTTTATGTGTTTTATTCTTAAAAAATTCTAAAAACTGAGATCTTATTTCTTGAGATTTCATCCGTTGCTATGTTTGTAAATTTAATTGGCTGCTATAGTTTTGTAAAAAGCATTATATTTAACGCAAATAACACATAATTATATGGCTTATACCACTCTAAAATGGTAAGCTTTTTATAAAATTAACTATTTCTGCAAAACAATTTTTATATTTGTTTGTTTTGATAAATTAAAAATGCAAAAATAGGATAAATTCCCTTTATGTCTCAAGTTAAATATTATTATGATCCAGACACCCTATCTTACAGAAAGATAGAGCATAAAAAGTCTAAAAAGTTTCGCAATGTAGCGTTAATGTTTATTGGTGCTGCTATATTGGGTTTTTTAGGTTTATTACTCCTATTAAATACCAATTTAGTGAACACACCTAAAGAGCTATCTTTACAAAGAGAGTTGCATAATTACGAGTTTCAGTTTGAGTTGCTTAACAAAAAAATGGAGCAAATGGAACAAGTTTTAGCCAATATAGAAGATAGAGACAATAACATTTATCGCTTATATTTTGAAGCTAACCCAATACCAGAAGAACAAAGACGCGCTGGTTTTGGCGGTGTAAATAGATACAAATCTTTAGAAGGTTTTAATAATTCTGATATGATTATTGATGCTACTAAACGTTTAGAAATTATACAAAAACAAATGGTAATACAGTCTAAGTCTTTAGATGAAATTACCAAACTTGCTGAAGAAAAAGAAAAGTTTTTAGAAGCTATACCTGCCATACAACCTATAAGTAACGAAGACCTAACACGTATGGCATCTGGTTATGGCTGGAGGTCTGACCCCTTCACCAAAGTTCGTAAAATGCATTGGGGTATGGACTTTACATCTCCTAGAGGAACACCAATATATGCCTCTGGTAATGGTACAGTTACAAGAGCAGACGCCAGCTCTACTGGTTACGGTAAACACATACGTATAGATCACGGTTATGGCTACCTAACACTTTATGCACACTTAAGCAAATACAATGTTACTGCTGGACAAAAAGTAAAAAGAGGAGACCTTATTGGCTTTGTTGGCAGTACAGGTAGGTCTGAAGCTCCACACTTACATTATGAAGTTTGGAAAGATGGTGACAGAATTAACCCTATTAACTTTTACTACGGTAACCTTTCTGCTCTAGAGTTTGAAAACTTATTAAAACACGCAACTCAAGAAAATCAATCATTGGATTAATGCATATAGAGCTTCCAGAAAAAAGATATTATAGTATTGGCGAAGTAGCCAAAGCTTTTAACGTGAATACGTCTTTAATACGTTTTTGGGAAAAGGAGTTTGATGTTTTAAAACCAAAAAAAAACGCTAAGGGTAACCGTAAATTTACACCGCAAGACATTAAAAACTTGCAGCTAATTTATCACTTAGTTAAAGAAAGAGGCTTTACTTTAGATGGTGCAAAAACACACCTTAAAGAAGAAAAGAAAAAAACACTTTCTAATTTTGATATTATTACAAAATTAGAAAATGTAAAATCAGAGCTTCTAAAAATTAAAGATCAATTATAACCATTAATTACCTATAAACTAAACACTAAAAAACTTAACTATGAAAAAATTATTAATTGTACTTGCCGTTTTTGTTGTATTGTTACTAGCCCTAGGTGGTTGGTACGTTAGCGCAAATAATGAGTTAGTAGAAATGAAAGGACAAGCGGTTAAACAATGGGCAAATGTAGAAAGCTCTTACCAAAGAAGAAATGACCTTATTGGCAACTTAGTAAAAACAGTACAAGGTGCAGCAGATTTTGAAAAAAGCACTTTAACTGGTGTTATAAATGCAAGAGCTAAAGCAACGTCTATAAACATAGACCCTTCTAATATGACACCAGAACAGATAGCGCAATTTAGTAAAGTGCAAAGCGGTTTAACTGGTGCGCTTAGCAAATTACTGGTTTCTGTAGAACGTTATCCTGATTTAAAAGCTAATAAAAACTTTTTAGAATTACAAGCACAAATAGAAGGCACAGAAAACAGAATTAATGTAGAACGTAATAGGTTTAATGACATAGCTGGTGACTACAACATCCATATAAAAAAAATACCTACAAATATTATTGCTGCAATAGCTAATTTTGAACCTATGGCATTGTTTAGTGCTGATGAAGGATCAGAAAAAGCACCAGATGCAAGTTTTGATTTTAAATAAACAACACTATGTCTAAGGTTGAAGATTTTCTAACCACAGCGGAAGAACAAGAAATTGTTAATGCTATTATTTCTGCAGAAAAAAATACTTCTGGTGAAATAAGAGTGCATATTGAAGCTACAAGTAAAATAGACCATTACAAAAGAGCTCAAGAAGTGTTTCATTTTTTAAAAATGGATAATACTAAAGCAGAAAATGGCGTATTACTTTACATTGCTGTACTTGACAAAAAATTTGTTATATATGGCGATAAAGGTATAAATAATGCCGTACCTAAAGATTTTTGGAATACAACCAAAGATGCCATACAGGCTGAATTTACTAAAGGAAATTTTAAACAAGGAATTATTAATGGTGTATTAAAAGCCGGAAAAGAGTTAGAAACTCATTTTCCTTGGTTACATACAGACACCAATGAACTTAGCAATGAAATATCTAAAGGATAGCTTATTTTTATTAATCTTATTTGTTGCTAATTTTACTTTAGCTCAATATAAAATACCAGAAAAACCCAAGCTACAAACTAGTGTATATGACTATGCAAAGCTTTTATCTGATACAGAAAAAAGTAGCTTAGAGCGTAAACTTATTAGCTATTCTGATAGCACATCTACACAAATAGTTATTGCTATAATACCTAGTACAGAAGGTGAAAATATCACCTTTTTAGGGGCACAATGGGGACAAAAATGGGGTCTTGGCCAAAAAGGAAAAGACAACGGTATTTTAATATTATTGGCTAAAAATGACAGAAAAATAGCCATAAATACTGGTTACGGTGTAGAGGGTAGATTACCAGACATTACAGCACACCAAATTATTAATAATGTAATTATACCCGAGTTTAAGTCTGGTAGCTATTATAACGGCTTAAACTATGGCGCAGACGCCATTTTTAGTGCTTTAAAAGGTGAATTTAAAGAAGATAGAAACCTTACTAAATTTCGATTAGAATCTTTTTTGCCATTTATTGTTTTCTTTATTATCATTTTAATATTGATAAATAAAAAAAGAAACAACGGCGGTAATAACGGTGGTAACAGGTCTACAGGAATAGACTTGTTAGATATAATTATACTAAGTAATCTTGGCCGTGGGGGATCATCTGGTGGCTTTGGCGGAGGCGGAAGCTTTGGTGGAGGCAGCACAGGAGGTTTTGGCGGCGGCTTTGGTGGCGGTGGCTTTGGTGGCGGAGGTGCTTCCGGGGGCTGGTAACAGAACAATAAACATAAAACCCTGAATTTTTATTCAGGGTTTTATGTTTGCTATTATATTTTTAATTAAAATGCTCTTGGAGGTGGAGGTGGTGGAGGCATTGCACCTCCAAGTTTACCTAAACTATTAAATTTCCAGCTAAAGCTTAACATAAAATAACGTTGCAATACAGTACCCTGACTATCCTGTATATAGTTACCTGTTGCTATACGCCTTGCGTTTGTATTTTGGTTAAGCAAATCATATGCTTTTAAAGAAACTGTACCACTATTCTTTAAAATAGAATACGCTAAAGTTGTATTCCAGAACCAAGCACTCTTTTGAAAACCTGGCCCTACATTTGGATTATATGTATAGTTAACATCATTACGCCATTCTAATTTTTTAGGCACAAAAGTAGCTGTTCTTATACCTAGAGTTTGATATTTAAAATCTTGATTATTAAACTGATCTAAATCGAACTTATTCTCTGTAAAAGATATTGAATATCTAGGTATAATCTCCATAACATCTTTCCAATTAAACGTAAGCTCTATAGAAGGGTTTAATGAGGTATTTGTTGCACTATATTTAACGTCATTATTAAAATTAATAGACTTATTAACGTTACCAAAAAATCCTACTCCAAATTTTAATGTTCTTAAAGTATCTAACCTTTTTGTTTTGCTTGCAAAAACATTACCCCTTGCGCTGTAGCCACCATTTACATTGGCATACGTTGTTCTTCGTACAAAGTCATCATTAATAGTTGTTTTAGCAACTACTTGGTTTTTATCAAAATTTAAACTAGCATAAGACCATATTGTTAATCCTTTTTGAAAATTGTGATTGCCAAAACCTAAATTTAACCTATGAGTAGTTGTTGGCTCTAAACTAGGATTACCAACTACGGTATTTAATGGGTCACTAACATTTTCAAAAGGTTGTAATTGGTTTAAACTTGGCGTATTATTATCTAAAGAGTAACGAGCAAATATTCTGGATTTAGGACTAAACCTATACGTAAATCTAGAATACAACTCTAAGGCTTCAAAATTACGCTTTAAGTTAAGTTCTGGTCTTAACGCATCTTTATTCTCTAATGTTCTATAAATATAACTACCTCCAAAGTTTAGCCTTAATTTATCTTTTTTGTAATTTACACGTAAACCAGAAGTGCTTCTGTAATTTTTATACTCAAAATCTGTACTTAAAGCTTCATTAAAATTGGTAAATTGTTGTGATGTGTTATCTAAATCAAAAGTACTTTTTACATCTTCGTCTTTATCGGACCTATAATCATATTTAAGATCCAAAGAAAGTTCTTCCTTTATTAACGGAATTCTATAAGTAAGTCCTGTATTAAAGGTTGTTGTTTTTTGCTCTCCATCTGTATATTGGTCTCTGCTAATAGATTCTGCATTATCACCATATATTTCTGTTTGTGAATTAAGAAAGTTTTCTGTGTTAGCTTCTCTAATTCCATTAGTAACACTCACACGAATAAAAGAACCCTTAGACCCTAATTTTTTAGTAATATCTAAATCATTTCTAAAATTATTAGTTGTGCCTTCAGAAAAAGAATTAGAAGCTGACTCATTGGTAACAAAATTATCATCATTTCTAGATTCCTCCATACTTGTGTATGAACTTGTATTTTTTCCGTAAGTAAAAGTTGGTTCAAAATCTATACGAAGTGTTGAGTCTAACTCAACTTCTAATTCTAAATTAGCATCATGTTCATAGTTATCTACCACAGAGTTAGATCTAGAATCAGTAAAATACCTAGAGTCTGGCAAAATATTTTCACGCTGACTTGAATTATCATTCTCAGTATTACTTTCTTTATAAAAGTAATCTGCAGAAATATCTACTTTATCATTTAGCTTATCAGTATAATTTAATCCGGCATTTTTAGAAGTTGTTATTCCACTACCTGCTCCGCCGCCGCCAACAACACTAAACATATTGCTTAAATCTCCAAAACTAAAACCAGCAGAATTAATGTTATTACCGCCAAAGAGTAAGCTTAATCTTTGTTCGTTATCAAAAAGATTTACCATTGCAGCTGCTTCGTACCGTTCATCTGTACCGCCACCAGCAGAAGCTTTACCAAAAACTCCTTTGTTTTTTTCTTCTTTAATTGTAAGATTAATTGTTTTAGCATCAGACTCAGACTCCTCACCTGTAAATGCTTGCGATTTTGTTTTAGTATCTGTAATCTGTACTTTTTCTATAAGATCTTTAGTTAAATTACGAGTAGTAATTGTAGGATCGTCACCAAAAAAAGGTTTTCCGTTTACGTAAATATTACTAACATCATTACCATTTATTGTAATTTTACCATTTTCATCTACCTCTACACCTGGTAATTTTTTTAACAAATCTTCTACATTGGCATCCTTTTTTGTTTTAAAAGAATTGACATTAAACTCTAAGGTGTCTTTTTTTACAGTTACTGGTGCTGTAGCCTTGACAATTACCTCATCTAACAAATTTTCATCTGGTTGCAAATTAATTTGCCCTAAATTAATTTTGTTTTTTGCTACTGTAATTTTATTAGTATAAGTTTTGTAGCCTATATAAGAAATAAACATATTTAAAGTAGCATCATAGGTTTTACCCTCTAATGTAAATGCTCCTTTTTGATCTGTAATTGTATAAGTAACTAAAGAACTATCTTTTACTCTTTGTAAATAAACAGTTGCAGATTCTAGTGGTTGGTTATTATCTGCTGTAATAATAGTACCTGTAACAGTAAATGGTTGTTGTTTTGATTGAGAATAACTAGTTAATGTGGTTAGCATTACTACTAGCGATAAAAATAATTTCATGTAAGTTTAGCTTAGTTTGATAAAAGCAAATGTAATTTTATCAAAAACTATCCTTCTTAATAAAAACCTAAAAAACCTACAACAACTCTTAAAATATATTAAATTTTGTAAAGATATTACTTACCTTAACTTTTTTTTGTGTTTTTCGCCTACTGGCAGAAAAAAAATTGAAGATACTGTCTTCTACAAGTTTAGCCGCATTATTAATACTATAATTTACACCCTTTTTAGGATTGTAAATTTCCAAAACATTATTTAACCCCATAACATTTAAGTCTGTCTCATTGGCATCTAACTTGCCACAAATAGCTACTACCGGAATATTATATTGGTTTGCCAAATCTACCACTCCTTTTACTAATTTACCATTGTTAGTTTGACTGTCAATTTTACCTTCTCCAGTAACTATATAATCTATTTTATTACTTTTTAATATTTTAGGAACCTCTGCCAACTCTAACAAAAATTTAATTCCACTAATAAACTCTGCATTAAAAAATGTTTTTAATCCGTAAGCAGTACCACCAGCAGCTCCTGCACCTGGAACAAATGAATGATCTAATAACAAAGAATGCTTAATAACCGAGTTAAAATACTCTAAACCTTTATCTAAGCTTTCTATATCTTTTTCTGTTGCTCCTTTTTGCTTTGCATACACTTTAGCTGCACCATTTTCTCCAAACAACGGATTGTCTACATCATTTACAGCATAAAATTTTATTCGGTTTAATATTGTAACCGTGGCATTACGTTCTATTTTAAAAACTTTAGATAAGTTGTCTCCTATTGGGTTAAGCAACATACCATCTTCATTTACAAAAGAGTACCCTAGTGCTGCAGCCAAACCCATACCAGCATCTGTACTTGCACTACCCCCTAAACCTATATAAATATTTGTAGCTCCTTTTTTAATGGCATCTTTTATAAGTAAACCTGTACCAAAGGTAGATGTATTTTTAGCACTACGTTCTTTTGCTTTTAACAACTCTAAACCAGATGCTTTTGCTAACTCTACGTAAGCTGTTTTGGTATCTTTATTTAATAAATAATACGCTCTTAATTTATCTCCTAATGGATTTACGGTGTCTACATATATTTTTTGCACCATAATTTTACAGGCAACAGCTTCTAAAAAACCATCGCCACCATCTGATGCTAAAATTGATTCAACAGAAGATGATTTGTCTACTCGTTGCAAACCATTAGTAATAGATTTTATTACCTCGTTAGCAGTAAGTGAGCCCTTAAACTTGTCTGGAATAACTAAATAATTCATACTAACTATATATATGGGGGATTAAAAAACTTAAAATTAGTATTAGGACAAAAAAGCCTAATAATATGTATACTTCTTTTATTAAAAAATCTGACTTTTTAGGGAATACATTTATTAGTAAACCAGTATTGCTTTTTTGCCACCCTGTTAGGTAACTTACCAAATAACTAATACTTAATGTGAGTAATACCCCAGTAAAGTTTAACCAAATCCAAAAAATATGTATTCCTAGATCTATACCTACAATATTTTGCATTGTTTTAGAAAAAATAAGATTTACCAAAACACCTATTAAAATACCTGCATTTATACCTTTATAATTTACTTTTTTAGAAAACATAGCTAATAAAAAAGTAACCAAAACTGGTCCGTAAAAAACAGATCCAATTGCATTAATAATTTCTATTACTGCACTTTTACTACCTCCAAATAAAAATGAGCTAGCCATACATACCAATCCCCAAAAGACTACTGACATTTTAGAAACTAATATGTATTTTTTTGATGATATTTTTTTATTTCCTCTTTTAAAAAAATCCTCAACTGTTACGGCAGACAAAGAGTTTACTGTAGAACTTAAAGTAGACATTGCTGCAGAAAGTATTCCCACCATTAACAAACCAATTAACCCGTGGGGTAAATATTTGGTAATAAAAATAGGTATCATTAAATCTGCTTTGGCACCAGAAGCGGCATATTCTGCTGGGAAATACTTTTCTGTCATTACCGCAATATCATTAAAAAAGTCTGGAGCTTTTATTACTAACGTACCCACTACTAAACCAATTGTACAGTACAATAACACAACAGGAAAACGCAATAAACCGTTAGCCAGTAACAATTTACGTATTGTACCTTCATCTTTAGCAGATAGTAAGCGTTGTGCCTGTGTTTGGTCGCACCCATAGTAAGACGCATACAGAAAAAAACCACCTATTAACATTGGCCATAAGCCATACTCTTGCCCTTCTCCTATGCCCCAATTAAAATCTACTACCTGTAGCCTTTCTGTAGCAAAGCCTTCTCCTATGCCTCCGTGTGTATTTAGTAAAGACCAACCATAAAATAGGCACACAATTAAACCTACAAAAAGAATTATCATTTGTATGGCATCTCCCCACACAACAGCTTTCATACCACCTTGCCATGAATATATTATGGTTATTACACTTATAATTAATACAGTGTATACATAATCTATATCTAATACGGCTTGTAATATTATAGAAATGGTATACACCATTACACCAGTGGCTAACGCTCTACTTATTAAAAAAACAACACTTAAAATCATACGAGTAGAAGAATGGAAACGCCTTTCTACAAACTCATATATACTTACCACTCCAGATCTAAATAAAGGAGGGACTATAATGACCATTATAAAAATCATTGCAAGGGGAACAGCAAATTCAAATGTTAACCATTTCATCCCTCCCCCTAATTTTAAACCTACAAAAGCAGGTGCAGATATAAAACTAATAGCAGACAATTGTGTGGCCATAGTAGATAGGCTTAAAGGAAACCACCCTAAGCTTTTACCTCCTAAAAAGTAATCGCTAGAATCTTTGTTTTCCTTAAAAAAATAGCCCATTGCCAAGAAACCAAAAAGGTAAAGCCCAACAATTGCATAGTCTATATAGTTCATACTCTGTTTAATTAATTATTTAAAAAATCTATAAGCAGTGCAGCACTCCATGAAAAATTATCTCCTCCATACCCTGCATTTTCAGTTCCTTTTTTACAGTTAAAGTACTCGTAAAAACCATATTTTTCAATAAGTTCTATTGAGTCTTCTTTTACGCGCTCTGCAATATTATTGTATTCGTAGTTTTTTAATCCATTAAATAAAATCCAGTTCATATTAATCCAAACAGGACCTCTCCAGTATTTTTTAGGATCAAAACGATCGCTTTCTGGATCAAAAGAAGCACATAAGTATTTGTCTTCTCCTCCAAACTTTGTCATCATTGTATTTACCAATATATCTGCTCTTTCTTTACTTGGTATATTAGCATACAATGGCGAAAAAGATGATGATGTTACAAAACTTATAGGCTTATTTTTTCTTAAATCATAATGCACATACGCACCCAATTCTTTATCCCAAAGTTTTTTATTAAATCCTTTTATACTTTTCACTTGCCATTTTACAAGTTGTGCTATTTTATCATCATTATCACCAATAAGTGTATACAAGTTAATTAATGCCTGGTTAGACTTTATTAACATAGCATTAAATAATGGGTCTATTACTAAAAAAGGAGATAACTCTGCTATTTTAGCATCATTATAGTTGTTTTCTTTTGCTATTTCTATAATGTACAAGTAATGGTCATACTCTCTTTTACTTGGTCTTTGTGAGGCATCTACGTGTGTAGTATCTCTGCGTTCAAAAGTATACTCTGGCGGATTCATAGTTTCCCAAATATCATCCCAAATAGGAGAGTTATCTGTACCTGACTCCCAATTGTGGTAAATAAATACCAAGCCTTCATCATTTACATCTCTATTTTCATAAAAATATTTATGATTGTCATAAACCTTATCTATTTGGCTCTTAATATAGCCAAACATATCTTCTTTGTCTTTTGCTATTCTGTACATTTCTTCTAGCACAAAACCTGTTACAGGAGGTTGCGTCATTCCTGTAGATTTGTATTTTTTTGATGATACAGGACTTAAATCAGACCTGTGTACATCTGCTCCAGGAAAGTAGGTATCGCTTTCGTTATGAAAAACAATGTGTGGTATAAAACCATTATCCCATTGTGCGTCTAACAAAGTTGCTATTTCTTGCTTTGCCTTTGATACGTCATAATAAGCCTGACCTATAGCTATAAAACCACTATCCCATTTCCATTGAAAAGGATACAACCCCTTACACGGAATTGTAAATCCTCCTGGTTGAAAATTTTCATCTAATACATTAATGGCTTGCGATATTAACCTCTCTTTCATAAAAAAATGTTGAATTAAACACACTGGCGGCACTGACATCCGCCAATGTGTTTTTTAATAATTATAAACAAAAAACTACTAACTTAAAATTTGAATGTTGCGTTTAAAAATACTCTTGTTGGCAACACTGGACGGCCTACAAAAAACTCCTCATCTGTTTGGTTGTTACCTAACCTTGGTGAGCCCTCTGTAATACCATCTGAATTAAAAAGATTAAATACCTGTGTACCTATTCTTAATGTTTCTCCTTCTTCACTTAAACTAAAAGTATATCCTAAATTAAGGTTAGAAATACCTATTGCGTCTAATTCTATTGTATTTGTTTCATTAGTAAACTTTTTACCTGTGTAGTTAAAATCAAAACTAGCATCTAGCTTAGCATCATCATAACTAAGGCCTAAAGCACTAATAACGTTTGGTTGTCTTCTTAACTCGTTTCCTTCTATAGCAGGGTCATTTTCAGATTTTGTAATCTCATGATCTTGGTATGTAAAAGATCCTGTAAAAGCAAAGTTATCTGCAAAACTCCAGTTCCAAGTACCCTCAAAACCATATGTATTAGAATCTTGCTTATCTACTTCTTCTATAAAACCACCATCTGGAGCATTAACAAAGCTAACAGAGCGCCTGTCTTTTAAACTAACATCATATATTGCTGCTGTTGCAGAAAAACCAGGAACGCCGTATTTAATACCTAACTCCCCTTGAAGGATTTTTTCTGTATCATATGAAGAAGGATTTCCAAAATCATCAAACTTTGTACCTCTTAATTCAGGAAAGAAATACCCTCTAGAAAAGTTACCATAAACACTTAAGTTATCATTTACTTTATATAATGCCGCTGCTGCCACTGCAAAATCATCTGCATACACATGGCCTCTTGTATAACTACCATCTCCCCAAGTAACGTTATCTAAACCTGCTATACCTGTATTATCTACTAGGTATGATGTTGTACCTTCATTTTCTATATCACCAGAAGCTCTCTCATATCTAATACCAAAATCTAAATTCCAACGGTCTAGTTTAATTTCATCTGCTATAAAAGCTGCTATTTTATTACTAGAAATATTACGGTTTGTATATGCTAAACCTCTGTTTGTAACTCCGTTTACACTATAACCAGAAACATTTACTAAGCTAGGTCTGTTATTGTATTCTCCTAAATACCTTGTTATAACATTAAAATCTCCTGCCTCTGATCTAGAAAAGAAAGTACCAAAAGTTAGGTTGTGCACGCCTGCTGTTTTGGTTAGTTTTATATCCGCCATAAGCTCACGCAAAGGTCTATCTCTATCTAAAATTCTGTTTTCAAAAAGCAGAGCATCTGCAGCTAAAGGCTGCCCATTTAAGTATGTAAAATCTCCACTTGCCAAGCCTCTTGCATCTAAATACTCTTGTTGTGTTTCTACAACTTTTGCTCCGTCTACACCACTACCGTCTAAAAACAAATTAAACTGGTGCGCATATTTAGAGTAACGTAGTTTTGCATCTAGTTTAAAGCTACTATCAAACCTATGCTTAAAGTCTGCCATTATGTAAGATCCTTTAGTAGACACACCATCTTGTATTGGAGATGTGTAAATACCGTCTGGAGTTCTGTAAGATATGTCTTGAGCTGCAGCTGTTTGTAGCGTAAAAATTTCGTTGCCATCATTACCATAAGGTCTTTCTCTAGAGCCACCTTCTAATGGGTAAGGCAAGAAAAACTGCACCTGATCATCTATATATTGACCAGAAATTGTAATTGAACCCTTTTCTGTTACGTGCTTAATATTACCTCTTAATTGAAAACCTTCTGTTGGTAAACCTGTAATAATTGGTCCTTCATCATACCTGTAAAACCCAGATAATGCATAAAAGGTTTTAGAATCTTCACCACCTAATGGACCGCTAGTAACAAAATCTGCTTTGTACCTAGAGTTGCTACCAAACTCGGTTCTTAATGTAGTTTTTTGCTGAACTGTACCAGTAATACTTGTATAGTTTATAATACCTGCAACAGAACCTACACCATATAATATTGATGATCCACCACGTACAAATTCTAAACTTTTAATACCTATATCGTTCCTAAAATACACATCATGTGCAGATGAGTTTAAACCAAATGTACTTAACACTGGCATACCGTCTATTTGTAATGGGTTAAACTGGTATTGGCCACCAGAAGGCAAACCTCTAACAAAAATGTTAGATGCTACCTCACCACCACCACCTTCTGCGGTAATACCCGGTACACTACGTAGCACATCTGCCTGGCTACTTGTATTTACTTTTGCCAATTGTTTTGCCCCTAAAGAGGTTACAGATAAAGGCGTTTCTTTTTGAGATCTTTTTGTAGATGTTGCTGTAAGTAAAACCTCATCTAACTGCTGACCATCTGCATTTAAAACAAAGTTTAATGTAACTGACGATCCAGATAAATTAACTGTTTTTTCTACTGTAGTATATCCTATATAGGTTACTCTTACTATTTGCGAACCACTTAAACCAGTGCTTAACGTATAGTTTCCATCAAAATCTGATGTTGTTCCTTCACTTGTGCCTTTAATAATAATGTTTGCTCCATCTATTGGAACACCGTCTGCATCTTTAACCGTACCAGAAATATCTGTTTGACCAAACACTCCTGTAACGCTAAAAATTAATGCAAATGCAATAATTAAGTTTTTCATTTTGTTGAGTTTTTAATAATGTTAAGTTTGTAGTCAGTTATTTATATAATGTACAATTGCAAAGTAAATTTATAACGATAATCGTAATAAATGAGCAATTTTATTGCAAAAACATAACGCAAACGTTTGTGCAATCGATTGCATAAATGTTTTTTTTTGACTATATTAACTTACAAACCCCAAAGTAAATGGCTAAACAAGGAAACATAACGTTAAAAGAACTGTCAAAAAGGCTAAATGTATCTGTATCAACAGTTTCTAGAGCATTAAATAATCATCCAGATATTAGTCCGGCTACAATTAAAAAAGTACAGGACCTTGCTAAGCAATTAAACTATATACCAAACCTTTTTGCAAAAGGTTTTAGAGCTAAAAAAACAAATACATTAGGTGTTGTAGTACCAAACATTTGCCATGTATACACCTCTACCATTTTAAAAGGCATTTTAACCCAAGCAGAATCTTTAGGTTACAGAGTTATTATATCTGAATCTAAAAATAATGAAGAGAAACAGATAGAAATGCTAAAAACTATGATACAGTTTGGAGTAGATGGTGTATTAATGTCTTTGGCTAGAAAAACAAAATCTATGGATGGCATTTTAGGTATTTTAAACCGTATTCCTTTGGTGCTGTTTGATAAAGTGTCTGATAAAATCCCGTGTTCGCAAATTGTTATAGATGATGAAGAAGCGTCATACAACGCTGTTATGCACTTAATTGGACTGGGTAAAAAACGAATTGCTATTTTAAAAGAAACAGAAAACTCATACAACTCTGAAAAAAGATTTAGTGGTTACAAACGTGCCTTAGCAGCTTCTAATATTACGTTGGATGACACTTTAATTTTTAATGCTGAAGCTGTTTCGTTAGAAAGTGGAAAGCGAATAACAAAACAAATTGCAGCTATGGAAACTAAACCCGATGCCATTTTTGCTATTACTGATAATGCAGCAATTGGTGCCATACAAACCTTAAAAGAGCACAATATTAAAATTCCTGATGAAATTGCTGTTGTAGGTTTTAGCAACTCTACAAAAGCAACAATTATATCTCCTAGCCTTACAACCGTAAACCAACCAGGAAGTAAAATTGGCGCAACTGCTGTTAATTATTTATTGCATGAAATATTAAACCCAAAAGAAAATATGGTAACCAAAACCATAGAGGTAAAAACAAATTTAGTTGTTAGAGAGTCTACCTTTAAAGGATAAACCACTAACAACTAAAGTTTTATTCTAAAAAAAATAAATTCTTTACTTTTTTCTCATAAATAAAGAAATAGGAACTCCTTCAAAATTAAAATTCTCTCTTAATTTATTTTCTAAAAAGCGCTTGTACGGGTCTCTTACATATTGTGGCAAGTTACAGAAAAATGCAAACTGCGGGTAAGGAGTTGGTAATTGCGTACAAAATTTAATTTTAACAAATTTACCTTTATATGCTGGTGGAGGATTGTTTTCTATAATAGGCAACATAACATCATTAAACTTACGTGTTTGTATTTTTCTTGCTCTATTATTGTATACCTCAACAGCAGTTTCTATAGCCTTAAAAATACGTTGCTTAGTAAGTACAGATATAAAAATTATAGGCACATCTGTAAAAGGTGCTATGGCTTGCTTAATACGTGTAGTGTATTCTTTTATGGTATTTGTTTCTTTGTCCTCTACCAAATCCCACTTATTAACTAATATAACAATACCTTTATTATTACGCTGTGCTAACCAAAAAATGTTTTCTACCTGACCATCAAAACCACGAGTGGCGTCTAGCATTAAAATACAAACATCTGCGTGCTCTATTGCTCTAACAGAACGCATTACAGAATAAAATTCTAAATCTTCTTTTACTTTGGCTTTTCTACGTATACCTGCAGTATCTACCAAATTAAACTCAAAACCAAATCTGTTGTATTTTGTATCTATACTGTCTCTGGTAGTACCAGCAACATCTGTAACAATATACCTCTCTTCACCAATTAAAGCGTTTATAAAAGAAGACTTACCGGCATTTGGTCTACCAACTACAGCAAACCTTGGCAAATCATCATTTTCTGTTTCTTTTTCTGGCAATACTTTTACAACTGCATCTAATAAATCTCCGGTACCACTACCGTTAATACTAGCAATAGTAAAATAATCTCCTAAACCTAATGAATAAAATTCTACGGCATCCTCTGCTCTTTTAGCATTATCTACCTTATTAACTACTAAAAAAATAGGCTTATCTACTCTGCGTAACAACTTAGCAACATCTTCATCCATACCAGTTACACCAGACTCTACGTCTACCATAAAGACAATGGCATCTGCCTCATCTATAGCTAATTCTACTTGTTTATCAATTTCTGCTTCAAAAACATCCTCACTTCCTAATACGTACCCACCAGTGTCTATTAGAGAAAACTCAACCCCATTCCAATCACTTTTACCGTAGTGACGATCTCTTGTAACACCACTTACAGCATCTACAATTGCTTCTCTACGTTGAATTAATCTATTAAAAAAAGTGGACTTCCCTACATTTGGTCTTCCTACGATGGCAACAATAGCACTCATTCTCTTTTATTTTTTTGCAAAAGTACTATTAATATCTGAAGAAAAACAGTATCTTTTTGTTTACTATCTATTTACATAATGAAAACTTTACCCAACAACCTTGTTTTACGACCCAGATTTGTTCTAAAATTAAACTTATCTAGCTCTTCAATTTTAAATGAATTTGAACAAGCTACTAGCAACAGTATAAATTGCCAAAGGTTAGATATGCATTTGTATTTAAAAATAAAACCTAAAAACATTCATTTTTGGTCTCCTCAGCTTCATTTAGAGGTAGAAAACATTAACAAAGACAACTGCAAAATATATGGTGTTTTTGGACCAAACCCATCTCTCTGGACATTTTTTATGTTTATTCATTTTAGTGTTGCTATTGCATTTTTAGTTTTTGCTGTTTGGGGATACACCAACTGGTCTTTAAACAAATCTTACTTTTTACAGTTAACATCTGTATTTTTTATGGGTGTAATATGGGTGTCGCTCTATATTTTTGGTCGTATAGGAAAACAAAAAGGTAAGCCACAAATGAAAGAACTTTATAGCTTTATGCAGCAAACTATTAACAATTACTCCTCACAAAAAAATCCTTAACAACTACAAAAATGTAGTATTAAGGATTTAGTGTTTGTAGAATATAAATTATACTTATTTAACCTCGTAAATAGATACAGTGTTAGAAACCTCATTGGTAATTATCACTAAATTTTCTCCAGACGGACTATCATCTGCAGATACCGTTAGTAAGCCTTCAGGTGCTACGTCACTACCATTAAAAATCCAGTGTACATATTCTGGTGCCGCTGGGTTACTAATATCATAAACCATTACGCCACCTGTACGTTCTAAACCTACAAATAACAAGGTAGCATCTTCAATTTTTAAAGTTGCAACCGATTCTGGCTCAGCTCCTTTATCATCACTTCTACCATCTGCCTCGCCTTCATCTGCATTAAAATAAGCAGGATTAACTTCTAACGTTTTTCTTCCAATAGCATCTCCACTATCATAAACTAAAGAACCATCTGTATTCCAAATTGTAAAAGATCTTGCACCGTATGAATACAGCTCATCAAAATCACCATCGTTGTCTGTGTCACCATTTGCCGTAGTAATTTTAAGTCTGCCTAAATTTTCATCTAACTGAAGATCTGCTGCATTAGGAAAAACTGTAGGATCTAAAGTTACATCCTTAACACGCTCTTCTTCAGAATACCCATCATAATCTCTAGAGTCACCTTCATTAGCAGAAATAATATAACCTGCTCCGTTTATAGATGCATACGTTATAGCATCTGGCATATAAAAACCTTTTACTGGCCAGTTTTTAAAATTACCAACAATATCATCTTTATTACTAGCATCTAACATATTATCTGCTAGCATATGGTCTTTTATGCCTAAACCAAAAACCTGAGTAATACTTTTAGAGTTTAAGTTAACTACAGCTATACCATTATTTTCTTGTAAAGAAACGTAAGCAAACCTACTGTCTTTAGAAACCGCTACATACTCTGGCTCTATATCTTGTGCAACAGTTGCACCAGGACCAAATACTCTAAAATTATCACCTATGTTTTGATTATTCAAACCAGCAAAACCTAATTGTACAACTTCATTCTTTTTTAAATCTACAACAGTTATAGACCCTTCTGGATCTACAGTATAATTATCATTTGGCTCCCCTTCATTAGCAGATATAATGTAATTACCATCTGGACTAAAAGTTACCATATCTGGTAAAGCACCAGTTGTATAGGTGTTTTCTAAAGATTGTGTATCTGTATTATAAATTGCAATTTGTCCGTTTGCTTGTTTATTAGCATTCTCTACTGCAACAGCCAACAAACCATTATAAGTAGCCACACTATTTGGTGTGCCTGTTAATGCTATAGAGTTTAATTTAGATGGCGACTCAGGAGAAGATATATCCCAAACAGATACCTCATTATTATTAGGATTTACAACAAACAGTTTTTTAGAAACCTTATCATAGGCACTAATTTCTGCAAAACCTTCATCTCCGGTTCCGTTGGTAAAACCACCTACTCTGTTAAATGTTAAGGCAGATGTGTCTATAGGAGTATCACCGCCACTGTTATCGTCTTTATCACAAGAAACAAATAGCGCAACAAATAATGCGGCGCTTAATACATATTTTTTCATTTTCTGGTTGATTATATAGTTCTCCCAAAAATGATAATGTAATATAACTTTATTGTAAACTTAAAAACAAAGAAAGGTTAGCTTTTAGCCTTTATTGTAACCAAAACGTTTTAACTGGTTTGCATTGCTACGCCAATTTTTATTTACTTTAACGTAAAGCTCTAAGTGTACTTGCTTGTCAAAAAACTTTTCTAAGTCTTTACGTGCCTCTACACCTACTCTTTTTAAAGCAGAACCTTTGTGACCAATAATAATACCTTTTTGCGAATCTCTTTCTACCATAATTACGGCACGCATTCTAATAATATCTTCGTCTTCAAAAAACTCTTCGGTATCTATTTCTACAGCGTAAGGAACTTCTTTTTTATAAAATTGAAGTATTTTTTCTCTAATAGTTTCGTTTACAAAAAAACGTTCTGGCTTATCTGTTAACTGGTCTTTAGGGTAGTACGCAGGAGACAGTGGCAACAGCTCTATAATTCTAAGAAAAACCTCTTTTACATTAAAGTTCATTAAGGCAGAAATTGGGTGTATTTCTGCAGTTGGCAATTGCTCTTGCCAATATTGTACTTGTTCCTCTAGTTTTTCTTGCTCAGAGGCATCAATTTTATTTAATAATAATAGTACCGGTATTTTACTATTTTTCAACTTATTAAAAAACGCTTCATCTTTTAATGCTTTTTCTCCTATTTCTACCATATAAATAAGAATATCAGCATCTTCAAAAGCAGTCTTCACAAAATCCATCATAGAACTTTGCAATTCATAAGCTGGTTTTATAATACCAGGTGTATCAGAAAGTATTACCTGAAAATCATCACCATTAACAATACCCAAAATACGGTGTCTTGTAGTTTGTGCTTTAGAGGTAATAATAGACAGTTTTTCGCCCACAAAGGCGTTCATTAAAGTAGATTTACCCACATTTGGGTTTCCTATAATATTTACAAATCCGGCTTTATGAGTCATTTTACTATTTTATCATTTAAAATGCAAAGGTACACTATTGTACGGCTTTACTATAATGCAAACCCTAAAATTAAGTATAATATAATTGTAATAATACCACCAATTAATGCATATGGCAACTGTGTATTTACATGATCTATATGGTCACTGGCAGAAGACATTGAAGATATTATAGAGGTGTCTGATATTGGTGAACAATGATCACCAAAAATACCACCACCTAAAGTTGCTGCAATTACTAACGTTATTGGTGCTTGGTGCACCTCTGCCATTGGTATTGCTATAGCCATCATAATTGCAAATGTACCCCATGATGTACCTGTAGAAAATGCTATAAAAGAGCTAATTACAAATATTATGGCTGGTAAAAACTCTGGAGACAACCAGTCTTTAGACCATTCTGCCACAAATTTACCTGTACCCAACTCGTTACAAGCATCGCCAATTGCAAATGCCAATAACATTAACAGTGCCAATGGCATAAGCTCACTAATACCTTTTAAAACCAAGTCTATCATTTCTTTGGTTTTCATTATTTTTTGAGACCTGTACAATACCATAGCTACCAAAATAGCGGTTAATACTGCATATAATACAGAAGAAGATCCAGAACCTTGACCAATTGCTTTAAAAATATGGTCTGATGTTGATACAGCATCTGTAACATTACCCCAACCAGTGTACACCAAATTTATTGGCATCATAAACACCATTGTAGCCAAAGGAATAATCATATTATACGCCTTTGCTTTAATACCCTCTTTAGGTGCTAACGAAGTAACCTCACTAGATAGCATAGGTTTAGAATTGTCGTTTAAAAGCTTACCTGTTTCTCGTGTTCGTTTTTCTGCTTTGGCCATAGGACCAATATCTTTTTTAAACACAATTACAATTATTACTATTGCAATGGCTAAAATGGGATAAAAATTATACGCTACAGATGATAGCATTAGTCCAAACGGATTGTCTAATCCTTGTGTAACCAACAAGCCCATAATAAAAGCTCCCCACGCATTAAAAGGGATTAATATAGATGATGGCGCAGAACTAGAATCTGCTATATACGCTAGTTTTTCTCTTGGTATTTTTAATTTATCAAAAACTGGTCTGTACAACGTACCTACTGTTAATGAGCTTATACTGGTTTCTACAAATAACAAAATACCTGTAAGTAATGCTAGTAACTGTACAATTACCCTGCTGTAACCTTTTTGTTTTTTCTCGAAATACGCAATTACTTTGTTAAGCTGATTTATAAAGCCCTCTACACCTTTTGAGTACTGAATAAATAAAAGCAACGCACCCACCAAGGCACTAAACATTATGGTTCTTGTGTTCCCCTCTGACTTAAATACGTTAACCATACCTTCTATGGCGCTTAAAGTACCCGTTAAAAAGTTCCAATCGTTTATAATTATCCAAGAAAACCAAATACCAAAAAGCAAAGCTATGTATACTTGTTTGGTACGTAATGCTAGTACAATTGCAATTATTGGAGGTAATATTGATAGCCAACCGTAATTATCCATAAAAAATAGGTTTAGTAAAGGTTTTATAAAACGTTACAAAATAGTAAGATTTTATAGAATACTAGCTGTTTTAGGCGTCAAAAAACACACTTAAAAAATGCTAAATAAATATTTTTTAGAATTATTTTGATTTTGGCTTGTTAGATAGAAAAAAGGTTGTATATTTGCAGTCCGAAATATGACAGTCAGCAGTTATGAACTGAAAGTTAAAAGCTAAGTTGTTTATTTTGGAAACGCAAATCGCGGGATAGAGCAGTAGGTAGCTCGTCGGGCTCATAACCCGAAGGTCACTGGTTCGAGTCCAGTTCCCGCTACAAAGTTTAAAAGCTTCACAGAAATGTGAAGCTTTTTTTATGCGCTAAATGTAGAATTACAATTATACACCTAAAAACTATCAAATGATCATATTTTCACTATAGTTTGTAATTTTAAAATTAATTTAGTAAGTTTATTCCTTAATTTATTGTGTTGTTAAATACAAGTATTTTGGACATAAGCTTGGGTGTCCATAAATGTCCAAGATAAATTATAAATATTTAAACTTAGTGAAAATGAGAAATTTTAGATTACAGCCAGATGAAGTTCTTCAAAGAAATGATTTGAAATATATTAACGGAGGAACTAGTATATTTCTAAAGGAATATGATGATTGCGAAGCAAACTCTAATGAATATTCAGTTGGTGATGGTTGTCCTTGCGTATATGACAGTAACTGTGCTAATATGTCGAATCCAAATTATTTAACAGATGGAGGATCTCCATTTATAAGTGGGTCATGTGTTAGCGGAACATGTACTTTATAGGTAACAATTAACTATTATAAAGAGCATAAGATTTACGTAATTTTAAAACTCATAACCGGAAGGTCACTGGTTCGAGTCCAGTTCCCGCTACAAAATATAAAAGCTTCACTAAAATGTGAAGCTTTTTTATGCGCTAAACTTAAGTAGGCGCTTCTACTCTATTATTTTGGTTTACATATTCTTTCTATTTACACTTAAAATAGAAAAGTTAGTTACAACTAATTTTATACCATTTATAAATAAATTATACCCAATTACACATATCCGTAATTACAATAAAAAAAATAGTTTTACATTGTAAGAAAATTAAGCGCTAAAAATAGAAATATGCGTTTATTACACCAATATGGGTGAATAAACGCAATAAATTGCGTTTACTCACTAGTTAGCTACAATTACTTACTCATATTTAAAA
>NZ_ARZX01000019.1:0-77109 GCF_000568425.1 Cellulophaga geojensis KL-A | reverse complement strand
TGCTCATTTTACTTTTATATTGTTTTGTTGCCCTATTTACTCTTTATGGCACGAGCGTGACGCTCGCGCTAGCTGTTTTTTTTAACTATTCTAAGTTCTTCAAAAATGTGAAGATTATTTTTAAAATCTTTTACAAACAATTTTTCGTTAGAGAAATAAACGGGTTCTGGGCTTGTTAGTTTATTACCATTCATAAAATCTTCTTTAGAGATGAGCTCGTATTCCCATATTAATTTTTTGCTATTATAATCATAAAGACCAATATAGCGTACCCCATCTCCATATGATTTTTCACCTAAAAAAGTGAAGTAGTTACCTTGTAGTAAGGGGGAATAAATATTCTTGTATGTTCCCATTCCAGAAAAATCAACCTCTCTAAAGTTGAAGGATTCTTCAATTTCATAAGTTTGGGTATTTATTTTTTGAAAATAATTTGCAGACATACAATAAAGATTGTTATCATTATTATTTACAAAAAAAGAAGTGCCTTTTATTGTTGTTTCGTAACCAAAATTTAAGTCGCTTTCCTGGGTAGAGAATTTATGTACTATATTTCCTGTTTTAATAGAAACAGTGATTAAACGACCACCTTTAGTTGTAAGTAAAAGAGTATCATTATGTATTCCAATTATTTTTTTTATTTGGTTAAGTTTTTCTCCATATTTTGGGGTGTCAAATAGAGATAAATCTATTAGCCAAATAGTATCTCCCTCCGTATTAATTAATTCCAATTTAGTCATACGATTTATTAAAATCATATTATCAAAGAAAAACTCAAGATCAATATTGTAAATACCACATTTTTTTGTGATTTTATTTTCTTTAATATTAAAAAAAACTATTTCTGATTCAGTAAAATCTTCACTAAAATTTTGTGCAAGAAATACGTTAGAATTTATTTTATTATTACTGATATTAATTTTGGAATCTATTTTATGCTCTCTTTTGTTTTTTAAATCAATTACATATTGTTTATCTAAGTTTTTGTTAAAAAAAAGCACATAACAATCGTCAATTAATTGTGCTATATTAGTTTCGTGAGAAACTGTCTTATTATTGATGGTTACAGTATTATTATTTTTAATTATAATTATATGTTCCTTAGTTAGAAAAAATTGGCAAACATTTTCTATTATTGTATGATCAGTCATATTATTTTGTTATTAGAAGACTATTAAATATTTCAGAACTTTTTGTTTTTATTTCTGAGGTAAATAATACCCTTTTTTGATTTTTAATAATAGAAGAATTTGTAATATTACCATATAAATTCCCCGCTAGCGCAAGCATCTTGCTTGTGCCGTTAAACAAACTAAAAGTTTTACTTATTTTTACTAAAGTCCCTTATTATTTTATAAATATAATAGCTACTTAAAACAAGTAAAGTTCCTTTACCTAAAAATACACCAAATTTGTTGTTGTGTAGGTATCTTAATATTGCTTCTAACAAACCGGCTCTCCAACTAGAAGGAAATTCCTCCATAGGAGTCCAATAATCATATATATAGTAAAGAAATATAGTAGTACCCAGTGCGAGCAAATTAACAAGCAATTCTTCTGTTTTATCTGAGAGTTTCATTATAGCGTTATAAATTCTTAAACCTACTTTTTACTAAAGTCCCTTAGTATTTTATAAATATAGTACGTGCTTAAAGCAAGTAAAGTTCCTTTACCTAAAAACTCACCAAATTTGTTGTTGTGTAGGTAAGCTAATATAGCTTCAAATAATATAGGTCGCCAACCAGAAGGTTGAGTTTCGCTAGGCGTCCAATAATCATATATGTAGTAGAGAAACTCTAAACAGAGTATAGCAAATAAGTTATGTAACAGCTCTTGTGTTTTATTTGAGAGTTTCATTTTTAAAAAATTAACTCTTGTTTAAGTATTTTTACAAAATATTTAAACAAGAGTTTCTTTAAGTTAACAGAGTTTTATCTAAGTAGATAAAACTCTGTTTTTAAAATTTAATGATTTTTATTTACAATTTTTATAAGCTGTAATTATTTTTTTTAAACCTTCAGCTTCATCCAAGTTAATTTCAGAAGTATTTAAATTATCTTTTAGAGTAGGACAATCATTTAAATATTCAAATAATTTTTCAAACATTTTTTCTGAATTATCTTTTTTGAATATTGTGGAACCCTCTACAATAATTCCTTTTTCTTCATTGTCTTTTTTTAGAATATGGTATTTGCTAGTTATAGATTTATACAACTTTAAATTTTCAGTATCATTTACAATTAAGTTAAATTTAGGTCCAGTTACTCCCTTAGTTGCAATACCAGCATAACAATCTCCAGATTCTTTTAAGCATATTTTTACACCGTCCTTAGCTTTGTAAGTTGTGTATTTATCTTTACCATTTTCTTTTTTTGTTTTTAGAGATGCTACACCACCATAGTTTTGAAGGGAAGACATTCCAGATTTTTCTGATTCTAATTCATAAAACTCTAGAGTTAGAATACCCTCTATTTTTTCTCCTTCCGCAGTATAAACTGTTGCTTCTTTTTTATAAATATTATCAGAAGTTTTCATTTCCGCTAATACTTCATTTTTGTGATTTTCTCTATTGATATTAAATTGTTTAGTTTGCATATCACCAAGAGTATAACCACTCATTATCATACGCTCTATTACTCTTTTTGCAATTTCATCACTATTAGTAGATTTTAAAGTATAATCTATACTGTTTTTGTTAAAAAGAGAAATTTCACCCTTTTGATAAGTGCCAGTTAAAAAATTAGTGGCATCGTATACTTTAACAATTGTTTGTTTTGTAGAACTATTGTAATTTGTTTTATAATGGCCAATAATAATGTCTTCTGCCCCTCCTTTAATAATGTTGTTTTTATCAAATTTTAGATCAAAATCTTTAACAACTTTATAAGCCTCTTTAAATTGGGCTATTTTTTCATCCACACTAGAGTTTCGAGGTCTTGGCTCAGCAAAAAAGTCATTAATTTTGTCATAATTAATACCAGTGTCGCTTATAAATTCATTTTTTTTAACTAAATGTCTAACAATATTTTTTTCATTACTTAGTGAAAACTTTAATCCAGTATTATCATAATCAGAAAAGTAAACATCATTATTGTTTGGTTTACTAAATTTAAAAAACTTAAATGTTTCATCTCCTTTTAAAGATATTATGTTTTCTGATTCAACCTTAAAACTAAGTATGTCTTTATCGTTTAAATCTTTTAGGTCATAATGATTTAGTTCTATTTTAATAAGCTTACAAACTTCATTTTTATTTATACTTAAAATATCTTTTTTAACCTTAACATCTTGTGCTATTGTGCTAATAGAGATTAAAAATAAAGTAGCAATAAGTAATTTTTTTTTCATAATTGGATATAATTTATTGTGATATTTATTGTTTGTTATTTTTATACAATAATTGTATTCTGCAAATGGACTATTATATTTCCAAAACCTATAAAAGGTAAAATCAATAAAATCAACAACAAAAGAATAGATTTGGATCTCTTTTTGTAGGTCATAAGTAGGATTTAACAATGTGTTGTAAAAGTTTGCAATATAAGAATTTACTTTGTTTTGTAGTAATTATATTTTATTCAGTTAACTTATATTCTTACATATTTTTTTCTTGTGTTAGGCTATTTTAAAAGGTTTGTATTATTATCTTAATAAAGAATGAGTAGTACTACTTAGTATATATATTAGTTGAAATAATCTATATACTCGACGTATAACATTTATCTTAGGAAATTACTTACTAATTTGATTTATTTAATTATGATTTACTTTTTAAAATAAAATTTCTATATTTGACAAACCAGAACAGAACAGAACGGTTTATGAAATTTGAAATTAATTCTAATAGTGATATACCAAAATACTTACAATTGGTTAATGCTATTAATGATGCTTTAGCTACAAACGTATTAACTAATGGAGATGCGTTACCCTCTGTAAATAAGGTGTGTAAAGACTTTAATTTATCTAGAGATACGGTTTTTAAAGCATATTCACTTTTAAAAGAGTATGGTGTAATAGCATCTGTGCCTAACAAGGGGTATTATATAGCTAATGAAACCAAAAAAGTGCTTTTGGTTCTAGATACTTTTAAAGCCTATAAAGAAGTTTTATATCATTCTTTTGTAAATAACTTGCCAAAAAATGTAATTGTAGATGTACAGTTTCATCATTATAAAATAGAAAATTATAAAACCATACTTAACAATAGTAAGGGTAAGTATTATAAGTATGTAGTTATGAATTTTAACCATAACAAAGTAGCAGAAATTTTATCTGATTTTGATACAAGTAACCTGCTTTTAATAGATTGGAATATACACGCAAAAGAAGATAGTAACTACGTATTTCAAGATTTTGGAGTTTCTTTTTCTAATGCTTTAAAAGAGGCTATTTCTAATTTTAAAAAATACAAGCGGTTGGTATTTGTGTATCCTACATTCACGTATCATCCTTTTGAAACGGTTACATATTTTAAAAAGTTCTGTAAAGAAAGCAATTTAGATTATGATGTTGTTTTAGATGTAAATGACTTTAAAGTAGTTAAAAATGAGGCTTACATAAGTGTAAGTGATAGAGTTTTAGGTAACTTTTTAGAACAATGTAAAGATCAAAATCTGGAACCTGGTACAGATGTAGGTTTCTTATCTTATAATGAAACCCCTATGAAAAAATTTATATATAAAGGTATTAGTGTAGTATCTACAGATTTTAAAGCTCTAGGTTCTACAGCTGCTTCTTTTGTAACTAATGATAAGCCTTTGCAAAGCTATATTCCAACACAATTAATATTAAGAGAATCATTATAAGTATGTATTATATAGGCTATGATATTGGTAGTTCTTCTGTAAAAGCAGCATTGGTAGATGCAGATACAGGTAAACAAATAATTGTTGTTAATGAACCAGAAACCGAAATGGAAATTATTGCTCATCAACCAAATTGGGCAGAACAAGACCCTACTCTTTGGTGGAAACACGTATGCAATGCTACAAAACGGGCAATTAAAGAATCTGGTATAAACGCATCTAAAATTTCTGCAATAGGTATTTCTTACCAAATGCACGGTTTAGTAGTTGTAGATAAGGACTTAAACCCTTTACGTAATGCTATTATTTGGTGTGATAGTAGGGCTGTAGAAATTGGAGAAAAAGCATTTGAAGAAATTGGTAAAAATAAATGTGCAACAAGGCTTTTAAATTCGCCTGCAAATTTTACGGCATCTAAATTAAAATGGGTTAGAGATAATGAACCAGATGTTTACAATAAAATATATAAATACATACTTCCGGGAGATTTTATTGCAATGCAGTTTACGGGAGAATTAAATACTACAAAAAACGGTTTATCTGAGGGTATTTTATGGGATTTTAAAAATGATGAGTTGGCTTCTTTTTTATTAGAGTATTATGGGGTAAATGAAGACTTAACGCCAACCATTGTATCAAATTTTACAAGCCAGGGTCTAGTAACAGAGAAAGCATCAACTGCATCAGGGTTACCTGTTGGTATACCTATTAATTACAGAGCCGGTGACCAACCCAATAATGCACTTTCTTTAAACGTATTTAACCACGGCGAGGTTGCCGCTACAGGTGGCACATCTGGTGTTGTATACGCGGTAACAAATAATGTGCAATCTAAAGAAACTTCTAGAATTAACCATTTTGCTCACGTTAATTACACACAAAAACAACCTGTGTTAGGTAAGCTTTTAAATATTAATGGTGCAGGTATACAGTACCGTTGGCTAAAAGACAATTTAGGGGTTAATAGTTATGATGAAATGAATAAAATGGCCTCTAATATTTCTGTAGGGTCAAATGGGTTAAGCTTAATACCTTTTGGTAATGGTGCAGAACGTATGTTTAATAATAAAACTATAGGTACCCATTTTTGCAATTTAAACTTAAATAAGCATACCAAAGCACATTTGGTTAGGGCAGCTCTAGAGGGTATTGCTTTTTCATTTGCATACGGTATGCAAATATTAAAAGATGATAATACTGCTATTAATGTTATTAGAGCAGGTAATGACAACTTGTTTAGGTCTGCTATTTTTTCTGAGACAGTAGCTACACTAATTGGTCATGAGATAGAAATATATAATACTACAGGAGCTATTGGCGCTGCAAGAGCAGCAGGAGTGTATAAAGGTGATTTTACAGCATTTAAAAATAATAGCAGTGCTAATGATCACGTAAAAACATACAAACCATTAAAAAATAAGATACCATATGTTACGGCGTATGAGAAATGGAGAAACGAATTAGAAATCATTTTAAAACATAAATAATATGGCATTAATTGGCAATAAAGAATACTTTAAAGGTATAGGAGATATTAAGTTTGAAGGGAAGGAATCTACAAATCCCTTAGCATTTAAATATTACAATGCAGACCAAGTTGTTGCTGGTAAAACAATGAAAGAGCATTTTAAATTTGCAATTGCGTATTGGCATACTTTCTGTGGTCAAGGTTCTGATCCTTTTGGACCTGGAACTCAAAATTTTCCTTGGGACTCTTCATCAGATCCATTACAAGCAGCAAAAGATAAAGCAGATGCAGCTTTTGAATTTATAACAAAAATGGGATTTGATTATTATTGTTTTCACGATTTTGATTTAATTAATGAAGGTTCAACTTTAGTAGAGTCAGAAAAAAGAATTCATAGTATTACAGATTATCTAAAGGATAAAATGGAAGCTTCAAAAGTGAAGTTACTTTGGGGAACATCAAACTGTTTTTCTAACCCAAGGTATATGAATGGTGCTGCTACTAATCCAGATTTTAATGTGGTTGCTAGGGCAGGAGCACAAGTAAAATTAGCATTAGACACTACTATTGCTTTAAACGGAGAAAATTATGTGTTTTGGGGTGGTAGAGAAGGTTATATGTCTTTGTTAAACACAGATATGGGCAGAGAATTAGACCATATGGCACAGTTTTTAACTACAGCTAAAGATTATGCAAGAGCTCAAGGGTTTAAAGGTACGTTTTTTATTGAGCCAAAACCTATGGAACCAATGAAACATCAATACGATTTTGATTCGGCTACGGCAATTGGTTTTTTGCGTAAGTATGGTTTAGATAAAGATTTTAAAATTAATATAGAAGTAAACCACGCTACTTTGGCGCAACATACTTTTCAGCATGAGTTGCAAGTTGCAGCCAACGAAGGTATGCTTGGTAGTATTGATGCTAACCGTGGAGACTACCAAAACGGGTGGGATACAGACCAATTTCCTAATAACATACAAGAAACTACAGAGGCAATGTTAGTATTTTTAAAGTCTGGAGGCTTACAAGGAGGTGGTGTTAATTTTGATGCTAAAATTAGAAGAAATTCTACAGATTTAGAAGACGTATTTTTAGCTCATATTGGAGGAGCAGATACCTTTGCAAGAGCATTACTAACAGCAGATAAAATTATAACTTCTTCTGCTTATGATGAGCTTAGAAAAAAACGTTATGCCTCTTTTGACTCAGGAAAAGGTAAAGACTTTGAAGATGGAAAATTAAACCTTCAAGATTTACATAAAATAGCACTAGAAAATGGCGAATTAGATTTAATTAGTGGAAAACAAGAATTGTTTGAGAACATCATAAATCAGTATATATAATAACTAAAAAGGTGTAAACTTTAATAAATAGTTTATGCCTTTTTTTATAGCCATATACATAACCAACTAACATTTTTAAACTTATGAAGACTTCTACTAATACCTTTTTTTTATGGAAATTAACCTTGGTAGCTACTTTAGGCGGACTCCTATTTGGTTATGATACTGCAGTTATATCTGGAACCGTAAGTTCTTTAGAGCATTTTTTTGTTTTACCTTTTGGTTTATCAGAAACAGCTTCCAATGCAAGACTAGGGTTTTTAGTATCTAGTGCATTAATAGGGTGTATAATTGGTGGTATTTTTGGTGGTGTAATAAGTAAAATTCTAGGCAGAAAAAAGGGGTTAATATTAGCAGCTTCTCTATTTTTAATTTCGGCAATTGGATCTGCAATTCCAGAGGTATTTGTAAAACCTATTGGAGAAGGAGACCATACTTTTATGTACATTTTTATTGTATACCGTATTATTGGCGGTATTGGTGTGGGGTTAGCATCTATGCTATCTCCATTATATATTGCAGAAATTTCACCAGCCAATAAAAGAGGTAAATTAGTGTCAATGAATCAGTTTGCTATAATATTTGGTATGTTGGTTGTTTATTTTGTTAACTATTTTATTTCTAGTCAAGGAGATGACAGTTGGTTAAATACCGTTGGTTGGCGTTGGATGTTTGCATCAGAAATAATACCTGCAAGTTTGTTTCTATTTTTTTTACTTTTTGTGCCAGACACCCCAAGATCTTTGGTTTTAAAATCTAACCCTAAAAAAGCATTAGATGTATTAATTAAAGTTAACGGTGTAGATAATGCTCCAGTAATCTTAAATCAAATAAAAAGTACAGTTACTAACCACTCTGCAAAGTTATTTTCATATGGCGTACCTATTATTATAATAGGTGTTTTACTATCCGTTTTTCAGCAATTTGTTGGTATTAATGTAGTATTATATTATGCGCCAGAAATTTTTAAAAGTATGGGTTCTGGTACAGATGTAGCATTGTTGCAAACTATAATTGTAGGTGCTATTAATTTACTTTTTACAGTGTTAGCTATACAAACGGTAGATAAATTTGGTAGAAAACCGTTAATGATTATAGGTGCTGTAAGTATGGCTATTGCTATGTTTGCCCTAGGAACAGCATTTTACACCACATCTTTGGGAGTATTTGCATTGGTTTGTATGTTGGTATATGTAGCTGGTTTTGCTATGAGTTGGGGACCTGTGGCTTGGGTTCTTTTATCAGAAATTTTCCCTAATAGCATTAGAGGTAAAGCTTTAGCTGTAGCAGTGGCGGCACAATGGATAGCAAATTATTTTGTTTCTTGGACGTTTCCTATGATGGATAAAAACAGTTATTTAGTAGAGAAATTTAATCACGGTTTTGCTTATTGTGTATATGGTTTAATGGGAGTATTGGCTGCACTATTTGTATGGAAATTTATACCAGAAACCAAAGGAAAAACACTAGAAGAAATGAATGATTTATGGACTAAAAAATAAATATATTTTATATCTTAATTACTCAAATTTCTTCATTTAAATTTAAGTCTAAATGAGGAAATTTTTTGGTTAAAAAGCCATTAAATACGACGAAATTCATCTATTGCTTTTTGTGTTTTAAAATCTTCTAAATACTAAAGAACAGTACGTTCACCGATGTTTTTTGCATAATTTTAAAAATCATTTTAACTTTTTATTTACACTGATGTTCACAATTGTTATTGTGGCAACAACCTAAAGCTGTTTTACAACAAAATATTGCTTTTATGCCTACTTAATGTTCTTTTTGATAGTATTAATTATAGTGTTGTTACAACAAAATACCATCTGATGAACAAAAAAATACTTATTTTATTTTTACTATTAATCGGCTTTAGTTTTTCAATTCAAGCTCAATTAAGTGATTTACATTATTTACCGCCATTAAAGCAAGGTCAAAATAACCAAGCAGTGCAACAACAGGCTGTTTATTTATCTACACCAGAGCCAACTACTTTTACAGTAAATGCTTATAGGGGTACTAATATTACTCCCGTAGCTACGTTTAACATATCTAATGTTAGTCCGGCTGTATACACACTTGGTAACGGAGATAATAATATTACCTTGGTTACAAATGAAAATACTGGTGTTGTATTAAATAACAGTGGTTTACGATTTGAGTCGCCTAGCGGAAACAAATTCTATGTTAATTATAGGGGATATTCTGCAGCACAGGCCGCTTCTTTAACTTCTAAAGGTAGGGTTGCAATGGGTACTAGTTTTAAATGGGGTGGTATTCCCAATTTAGGTCAGCACTCATCTAAATCCAATACATTAGGCATAATGGCTACAGAAGATAACACTGTAGTAGATGTATATGGGTATGATCCAGACTGTGTATTTAGAAATGGTAATGATGTAGACGGACATACAGATAACACATACCAAATAACATTAAACGCAAATGAGTCTTTTGTTTTTGAAGCTTACGTTGGTAACTCTCCAACTCAAGCTCAAAGAGATGGTTGGATAGGAGCCTCTATTAAATCAACAAAAAATATTGTAATTAGTAATGGTGGTATGAACTTTGGTCGTCAGGCAGGTTCATCAAACCGTGATGCAGGTATAGATCAACCTGTACCAGAAAATAAATTAGGAAAAGATTATGTTTTTGTAAGAGGTAACGGTAATACAAATGGTACTACAGAGTTTCCTTTAATTATAGGAACAGCAGATAACACAAATATATATGTTAATGGTGGAGCAACACCAATAGCAACAATTGATGAAGGAGAATATTTTGAAATACCTAGTAGTTACTATTCTAGTAACAGCGTAGGAGCAAATATGTTTGTGCAAACCTCTAAAGATGCTTATGCTTACCAATGTATGGCAGGTGCGGCTGCTGTTTATACACAAGGTTTAAACTTTGTTGCTCCTGTAAACTGTTTGTTGCCAGATAATATGGATAATATTCCTAATATTAGAAATATGGCAGGAACTACTGTAACAGGTGGTGTTACTATTATTGCGGCAACTAATACTCCAGATGCAAACATAAAAGTTTATGAAAACGGAACAGAAATAACATCTATGCCAGCTTCAGTACCTGTTGCAGGTACGTCAGATTGGAAAACATTTTTTATACCAAATTTAGATGGAGATATAAGTGTACAATCTACAGGTCCTGTAGCTATTGGTTTTTTTGGTTATAACGGTGCTAGGGGTGTTGCAGGATATTTTTCTGGTTTTGATACAGTACCAGAAGTTATTTTAGAAATAAGAGGAGGTAGTGGTTGTTTTGTTGGATCAGAAATATATGAAGCCACAAGTAATTTTGACGCCTACCAATGGTTTGAAGATGGTGTACTTATACCAGGAGCAAATAGTCCAAATTATGCGCCGTCTGGGGCAGGAGAATTTTTTGTAAGAGGAACAAAAGGACCTTGTACATATGATTCTCAACCTATTAAAGCACTTTATTGCGATCCGGATGTTGTCTTGGATAAAACAGTAGATAAATCTGAGATTGTTGAAGGAGAAACAGCAACCTTTACAATTAAGGTTCGTAACTTAGGACTTGGGCCATTAACAAATCTTCAAATTACAGACAATATACCATCAGGCTTAACCTTGGTGTCTAGTTTTACTATTACTGGTTCTTTTAGTGGTAATGTATGGAACATTGGTACATTAGATGGTGGAGAAACGGCTGAGCTAGAACTAGTGGTTAGAGGAGATGAAATAGACATACTTCCTTTGTTAAATTTAGTAAATACCGTTACTAATACTCAAGACCAAACAGATACCAATCAAACTACAGATAGTCCTACAGCAAGAATTATTGTACATAACGATTATGATAATGACGGTGTAATTGACTCTATAGATTTAGATGATGATAATGATGGTATTTACGATTCTGTAGAGCAGCTTTGTACAATATCTAATGATGTAACTTTTACTTCTCCTTCTTCAACAATACAGGGAGGTACTCCAGTTACTGAAATTTTTACCAATTTTAATGATTTTTGGAGAAGTTCTTCAGCAAGTCAAAATAGCGTAAGGCCAAACCTTTCTCATGAGTTATTGGCATTTACTACTGGTGGAACTACTTTTTCTACTGGTGTTATAGATGATGATCTTTTTGATGCCAATAGTAATGGTTTAATGGATGGTATTGATACTAACAATGATGGTATCTCTGACTTAACTATTTCAGAATCTAATTGGTTAGGCTTAACACCTTCTAATAATATCTATGGTGAAATGACTATAGAAGGTAGTCTTAATGATGGCGATGTAAATAATGCTTTAGGTTTAACTGTAGTAAATGACCCAACTACAGATCCATTAAATCCATTATTAACTAATGGACAAAATGGTTTAGATTTAGGTACAGGTATAGCAAATATTGGAAACAGTTGGACTTATGAAATAGACCCAATTGTAGCTGCTACAGTTGGTGATGGTACACCAGATATTTTATTAACACAAATTGCCCAGCCAGGCGGAGCTGGTCACGTTATTAGCTTATATGATGCTAGTGGTGCTCCTTTAGGTAATGCAGTACAAGTAAGTGCTTCAGGTACAGGAGCATTATCTACCGTAGTTGGTTCTTATGATTTAGATGTGTATTACCCAAATGGTAGTGTTTTCTTTGCAAACACAAGTAGAGACTACCGTTTAGCAACCATAGAATTATCAGAATTTGGTATACCAGCTAGTAGTATTGGTGATGTTGCATTTTTACGTTTAGAATTATCTAGTGATGCAGATATTGCTTTTTTAGCTTACAATACAGACTCTTTTTCTGGTTTTTGTGCTAATTTAGATACAGATGGAGATGGTATTCCAGATCATTTAGATTTAGATAGTGATGGTGATGGTTGTAGTGATGCTAATGAATATTATAAAGACGATAATGCAGATGGTGGAGACGATGGCTTTTATGGTGCAGGAACACCTGTTGTAGATCCTTCAGATGGTACTGTAATAGCAGCACCATACGTAGAAGTTTTAGCTCCAGAAATTTTACTAGGGAACACTGTTGAAGATTTATCTGGTAATGATATTAATGGTGATGATGTTACTTTAGGACAAACAATGCAGTATGTGTTGCGTTTTCAAAATACCGGAGATGATGATGCTACAAATTATACCATAAGAAATATACTACCAGAGAATGTTATTTTAGATGGTGTAGATGTTTCTGGTGCTCCTGGAGTTTCTTATACACATGATGTTGCTAACCATACATTAAACTTTACTGTACCAGATAATCTGGTAGAAGTAGGGGATACAGAATATGTAATAAGAATAAAAGTATCTATTACAGCTAATTGTTCAGAGTTTGTTGCAGCTTGTTCTTCAACTTTAGAAAACGTAGCTTATTCTACCTACCAAGGAACAGTAAATACAAATACTTTTACAGATGAAGGAGGGGCAACTTCTATTGGAGCTTGTACAAGAGATCCAGAAGTAGCAAGTAATTCAATTTTAAGTGACTTGTCATCTTGTAATCAAGCAAGAACAGTTCAATTATGTGGAGACTTTGTAGTTTTAACTGCAGGTGAAGGGTTTACTGCATATAACTGGGTGCTAGATAATAACAATAATGGTGTTGTAGATGCTGGTGACACTGTGTTAAATGATGGTGATCCAGATGGTAACCCAAGAACATACCGCACAACAGATATAGGCAATTTTATTGTAGAAAAAACAGGAGACGGTAGTTGCCCTAATTTAGTAGAGCGTATTACTGTAGAGCGTTTTGGCTCAACACAAACTAACCCTGTGTTAGACTACTTTAATTATGTAAATAGTGATGCTAATCCGGATAATGATATGCAAGGTGAAGTTATAGAATGCCCTATAGATGGTAGTCTATTGCCAAAAATTTATTTATGTGGTGCAGCAGATGAAGCAACAATACAACTAGGTATTACAGATGCAGAAAGTATTACTTGGGAAAAATTAGATGAGGCTAGTTGTTCTGATGCTGGTGATGATTGTGCTAATAAAAACTTAACATGTACATGGAACGCTGTTTCTAATGTAGATAATTTTACAGCAACAGAAAGTGGTGAGTACAGAGTTGTTGTAAGTTATTCTGGTGGATGTTTTAGTCGTTTTTACTTTAAAGTTTATAAAAACGAATTAGATATAGAATATACCTCTAAAAACATTTTATGTGATACAGATGGTAATATAAGAGTAACCAACGTAGGTACAGGTTATGGTTTTCAGTTAGTAGATGCAGTTAGTGGTGCTATAGTAGTTCCTTTTTCTGATAATAACGGTCCTAATTTTGATATAGCAACTATTGGTACTTATAGAGTACAGGTTACACAATTAAACCCAGCAGATAATACGCCTATAGATGGTGCTTGTATTTTTGAAACCGAAGATATAGGTGTTAGAGAAGATATTTTTTCAACAGAAATTACTACAACTCCAGAAGATTGTAATGATGGTGGTACAATTAAAGTACAAGTATCTAATGCATTGCCTAATTATAGTTATGAGCTTCGTTTAGATGACGGCTCTAATGGCGGTGCAGGTTCTCCTTTGCGTATTCACCCAACAGAAACAGATAATACTTATGAATTTACTGGTGTTACAGCTGGTGACTATATTGTAATTACATCTACACAAGATGGTTGTTTAGATACTAAAAACATTACTGTAGATAAAATTGAAGACCTAAGATTAGGAGCAGTTACTACAGCAAACATCACTTGTACATCTGGTGTTGTAGATTTAACGCCAACAGGTGGTTTACCAAGTCCAGTATACAAAATGGCTATTTGGAGTAAAGATGGTAGTCAACTATATACTGATGAAGCTTCTATACCAGATTCTGCTTTTACAGAAAGTACTAGTTTCTTATTTGGTTATAAAGGTTCTCCTTTAACTTATTTCCCTAATGAAGATGGTGAATACACATTTATAGTTAAAGATGGTAATGGTTGTTATGCTATTTCATCTCCGGTAACTGTTGAAGATTTGGGAACGCCACAAATAACAGCTACACACAGTACAATTACATGTGCAGACTCTGCAACATCTACATTAACAGTAAATGTTACTGGTGGTACAGCTCCTTATAGATATAGTTTAGATGATGGTACTACTTACCAAACAGTTAATGAGTTTAGCAACTTGGCAGCAGGTTTTTATACCATTACTGTTATGGATTCTAGCGGAGCAACAGTAGATACAGGTTGTGAAGTAAGTGAAGATTATGAAATAGACCAGCCATTTAGACTTACAGCTTCTGCAGCTATAATAGAAGATGCTTCTTGTAACCCTGCTGGAGCTTTAGTAAAAATACTAAACCCTAATGGAGGAGATGGTACATACGAGTATAGCTTTAATGGAGGAGGAACTTTTAGTGCTACAGATACAGCAAATTTAGCTCCTGGAGATTATGAGTTAGTTTTAAGAGATGGTTTAGGATGTACTTATGAGATGGAAATAACTGTTCCAGATCCAATTACAACACCAACTTTTGATACTGATGTTACTTATGATTGTATTGGAGATGGTACAATAACTGTTACACCATCTAATACATCAGATTTTAGATATGTTTACAAACTAAATACAGTAGATAATACACCAGCAGATAACAATGTATTTACAGGTGTAACTAATGGCACACATACTATTTCTGTAGATTATGCAAGTGCATTAACAGCTAGCCAGTCTACATTATTCTACGAGAGCTTTGGATCTGGTGCTACTACACAAATAGCAGAAATAGGATCTGATTATTGTTATGAACCACAAAGTGGTGCAGAAACAGCTTGTAATCGTGGTCCGGCTGGTATTTTAGTAAACGGAGAATATACAGTTACAAATTTTGTAACCAATCCGGTTCCTAGCTTTAGAAGCCCTAATGACCATACAGGTTTAACAGATGGTCGTTTCTTAGCTATTGATGTTAGTACATTTTCAGACGTATATGCAGCGCCAGTTTTAAACGGAGTGTTATGGTCTAGAAACGGAATAGAAATATTACCTAATCAAGAGATTACATTCTCTTTATGGGCTTACAACTTAATGCAGGTTGGTAGTAGTGGTAATAATCCAGAAATGACAATAGAACTTGTAGATGGTTCTGGTACAGTAATTTCTAGTGTTGCAACTGCAGAAATTCCTAAAAATACAAATGAAGACGATTGGCATAACCGTACAGTTACTTTTAATCCTGGTGCTAATACAACTGTAGGTATTGTTATACGTAACAATGTAAATAGTAATGATGGTAACGATTTAATAATAGATGACCTTAGAGCAACTCAGGCACCAGAAGCTTGTGCTCAATCAGCAGATATAACTGTTATTGTAGAAGATAATAAAGAATTTAGTGCAGCATTACTAGGAACAAAAGATCCTAGCTGTAATGGAGGTTCAGATGGTAATATCCGTTTTGAAGTTTCTAATTTTGATACAACAACAGGGTTTGAGTATTCTGTAGATGGTGGTACAAACTGGATAATATCTTTAACATCGCCAGTAACAACAGCATCTAATTTAGCAGACGGTGCATACAATGTACTTATTCGTAAAGTAAGTGATAACGTTTGTGTTACAAACTTTAATGCAACATTAACAGAGCCATCAGCAATAGTTCCTAGTTTAGGTGAAACTTCTGAATACACCTGTTTTAATACAGGAGCAACATTAACAGCTTCTGCTACAGGTGGCTCTCCTGGTTATGAGTATCAGTTAGAAAGAGCTGCAGATAACTCTACTGTTAGAGCATACCAAACAGAAGTAGATTTTATAAATGTTACTGAAGGAGATTATGTAGTTCGTGTTAAAGATGCAAAAGGCTGTGAGGTTGTATTAACTACAGCTGTAACAGTAGATAAATTTGAAGACATAGATTTTGATTTAACTGCTACATCATGTTATGATGGGGCTAACAACGCAACTGTAACTGTTACAGTTACAAGTGGTAATGGTAATTATAACTTTAGAATAAATGGTGGAGCTTGGATTACTCCAACGCCATCAACTTCTAACATACATACATTTACAGGTTTACCTAATGGAAGTTATGATGTAGAAGTAACAGATGCATTTGGTTGTGTATCTACAACACAGACAATTGTTATTCAGCCAAACTTAAACGCAACAGTAGATGTTGTAGATGTTAGTTCTTGTGCAGATGGTAGTATAACTGTAGATGCAACTGGCGGAGATGGTAATTTAGCTTATGCTTTTGTACCAACTACAACTCCTGTTACTGCTGCAGATTTTTCAGGAACAGATACATTTGTGGTGGCTGCAGCAGATGCAGGTACTTATGATGTATATGTATGGGACAACGGTGCAGCAGACCCACATTGTGAGTTTATGGAGACCGTAACAGTGAATCCAGCAACTCCTTTAACTTTTACTGCTACACCAACAGATCCTGAATGTTATAATGGTTTAGGAACTATAGCTGTAGAGGTAACGTCTGGTATAGCACCATATACGTATGAAATTATAGATATAGATAACGCTGGTGCTTCTAATGAGACAGTTACCAATGTAATTAATAATACCAAAACTTTTTATAATCTAAACCCAGGAAATTATACAATTAACATTACAGATGCTAGTGGTTGTACAGTAACAACTACTCCTAACGTAACTATTAGTAATCCTGATGAGTTAACAGCAGATATTATAGGGGAAACACCTACTACTTGTACTGGTACAGCTAGTGATTTTGGGTTTAGATTTGATGCGTATCCTAGTACTTTAGGTACTATACAATTTAGTGCAGATGGTGGTGCTACTTGGACGGCAGATAACTCTGTACCTGGAACATCAGATATTTTAACTGGTTATTTATCAGGGGAAAGTGTTTATCCTTCTATGAGAACGGTAGATGGTTCTGGAAATACTGTTTGCCAAACAGATTTCCCTAGATATATAATTCCTTATCCTTTAGATAATTTAGATATTACTTTAGACGCTGTTGTTGTAAATTGTAACGAGTTACAAGTAAAAGTACAAGGTTCACAAGGTACTCCGGGGTATGAGTATTCATTTTCTGAAGATCCGGCAAACTTTAACCCTGCTACTGCTACTTGGTTTGCAGGTGGAACAATAAATGATTCTGATAATACAATTCCTCCAAAAACTGTTCCTGCTGGTCACGGTAATTACTTGTGGTCGGGCTTAACTCCTGGTAGAACTTATGTTTTTTATGTGCGTGATTTTAACGGTTGTGTACGCCAGAGTGATGTGAATGTAAATGATATTGTAGATCCACTTCCTTTAGATGTTGACTTTACATCTACTCCTTCTTGTGATGGAGCAGATAACGCAACTATAGATTTTACAATTACTGATAATGCCGCTCCATTTGGAACACAATACAGATGGGAGTTATTTAATATGGCAGGTAATATTATTAGATCTAGTGGTAATGGTACTACGCCTGGTATGGCAGGTACAATTGTTACTTTTGATAGTAATTTACAAATAACCAATTTGGTGCCAGATGAATATTACATTGTAGTAACAGAAATTGACGGTGCTACAGATACGTGTATATCAGCATCAGAAAATGTATTGTTAGAAGAATTAGAACCTATTACTGCAACTTTAACAAAATTAGAAGATATTGCTTGTGATACTCCTGGACTTATTGCAGTAGAGGCTATTACTGGTGGTGGCGGTACATATACATTTACTCTAACAGATCCTTCTGCAACAGTAATTGCTACGGGTACTCCAGATAATCCATTAGAGATTCCTGCAGGTTCTGTAGCTGGTAATTATACAGTTAGTATTAGTGATCAATATGGTTGTGAGTATCCTTTAGGAACAATTAATATGTCTTTAGCTGCTAACCCAACTATTGATGGTGTTGATGTAGATAATTGTGATACATCTGCAACGGTAATAGTGAATACAACTATTGGAGATTCATCAACTTTAGTTTATTCTATAGATGGTGGTGCAAATTACGTTTCTAACGGAGGAGTTTTTAATAATGTAGCTGTAGGTACTTATACTATTTTTGTAAAAGATGGTAACGGTTGTACAGATTCATTCGCTACAGAAGTTTTCCCAACATTACAAGCATCAGCAACTTTAGAACAAAGTTTAGGTTGTACTAATGATGCAGAAATTTTAATTGAAGCTTCTCAAGGTTCTGGTAATTATGAGTATAGAATTTTAGACTCATCTTCTGTAGAAGTAATAGGTAGAACAGCATTTACAACATCTGTTACCGCTACTGTATCCACTACTGATATATATTCTGTAGAGGTTTATGATACAAATACATTAACACCAGAGTGTGTAAGAACGTTTACTGTAAATGTTCCTGCGGCAATACAGCCAGACTTTACAGCAACAGCAACAGACTTAACGTGTAACAGCTCAGCAGACGGAATAATTAAAATTACAGAAGTTAATAATGGAAATAATCCTTTATCATATTCTATAGTACCGAATGTTGCTACGTATGATGCTACAACAAATTCGTTCTCTGGTTTACCTGCAGGATCTTATGATGTTACAGGTACAGGACCAAACGGTTGTGTAACTACTAGAACATCTATAGTGGTAGCAGAACCAAGTATAGTAGCATTTGATACACCAGTTGTAAACAACTTTGGTTGTACAACAGACAATAGTACAAATAACGCAACTATTGTTTTAAATGAAGCAAGTATAACAGGAGGTAGTAACACATATTCTCGTTATGAGTTTGAAGATGTAGCTACTGGTGATATATTACAAACAGGTACAACTGCAACTTATATATATACAGATTTTGCAGGTGGAGATGTAATAGTTCGTGTTTTTGATGATAGAGGTTGTAGTGCAGAACAAACGGTTAACGTACCTGCTTACAATCAATTATTATCTGCAGATGTAGTTGTAACAGATGCTATAGCTTGTTCTAATGCAGGAGAAGACATTAGAGTAGAAGTTACAGGTAGTATTACTAGTTACACTACAGGTGCTAACCCAGGAGATTATCAATTTACAGTATTGCCAAGTGGTACACCACAGGCATCAAATGTATTTGCAGATTTACAACCAGGTACGCATACTATTTTAATAGAAAACACAGCTACAGGTTGCCAAATTACAGCAGAACACATTGTGTCTGAACCAAATACTTTTGATGTAGAGGTTAATGTACTGTCTGACGTAATATGTTTTGGAGATGAAGGGCAAATTAGTCTTACTATGAGTGATGCTACTTATACAGGAGGATTTACTTATAGAGTTTACCAAACAAATAATACACCAGCAGATCCATCGGATGATGGTATAGCTATTAGAAGTGGTACTTCTGTAGATTTTGGACCAACTGCTCCAATAAATGTACCAGCTGGTAATTATAGAGTAGAGGTTATACAGGATGGTTTCCCAGACTGTACTCAAAATAGATTATTTAATATTAAATCGCCTAGCGCAGTTTTAGCTTTAGATCCTATAGCTACAGAAGATGTTGGTTGTACAAATGATATGGGTACAGCTAATATTAAACCAACTGGCGGTTTGGCTCCTTATACAATTACCATTGTAAATAATGTTACAATGGCTACAGAAACAGTAAACGGAGTTAACTCTTACTTGTTCCAAAACTTAGCTGCTGGGCAATATACAGTTACTGTAGATGATGCTTTAGGTTGTTCTAACTCATTCTCTAATGCGTTTAACTTAGTAGTTCCAGATCCAATAACAGGAAATATTTCTACTACAGCATTAGTTTGTTATGGAGATTCAGATGCAACTGCTACGTATACAGTAAATGCAAGAAACGTAACTACTACGTATAAGTATGTTTTAAATAAATATACTGATGCTAGTGGTAGTACTTTAGAGTCTAGTAGTGTTAGTCAGTCTGCAGATACATTTACAAATTTAAGTGCAGGTTTTTACAGTATTAGTGTAACAGATGCTATGAACTGTGCAGTGGAGTCTTCAATTGTAGAAATTGTAGATCCTTTAGAGCCTAATGCTAGACTAATAACTACAGCAGCACTTGGTTGTACAATTGGTGCAGAATTAGAGTTGTCTGCCGTTGGCGGTACTGCTCCGTATACTTGGAGTGCAGATGGTGTAACGTTTACACCTATGAACAATGCAAACGGTGCTAATACGCACGTATTTAGTGGTGTTGCAGATGGTACGTACCAATACTACGTTAGAGATAACTTTAATTGTATTTCTACGGTTTCTAATGTAGTAGTTATAGATCCTATAGCGCCATTAACATTGGTTGTAGATGAAAGTGCAGCGGTTATTAATTGTAACGGAGAAAGTACAGCTGTAATTACTGCAAGAGCAGATGGTGGTTTAGGTAATTATGAATACGGATTGTTTGCTGATGCCGCATTAACAAACCAAGTTAGAGCATACCAAACATCAGAAACATTTGCAGATTTACCAATGGGTACGTATTATGTAAACGTGCAGAGTGAAGATTGTGAAACATTGTCTAGTGCAATTAATATAACAGAACCAACTGCCTTAAGTGTAACACCAGATATTACTAATGTTAGTTGTAATGGTGATGATGATGGTAGCATTGTATTAAATGTAACAGGCGGTACGGGTAACTACCAGTACGCAATATCTCCAGACCTTAACAGGTTTGATGATGAAAATACGTTTGATGAACTTGTAGCTGGTGATTATAGTGTAATTGTACAAGATGCTAACGGTTGTTTTGAGCTTATAGAGTTTACAATTACAGAGCCTTTAGAACTAGAAATGAGTTTAACTTCTACAGCAGAAATTTGTGCTGGTGAAGAAGATGGTACAATTACAGTTACAGCAACTGGTGGTACAGCTCCTTACAGTACAAGTATAAATAGTAATGATGATGCAGATTTTGTAGAAGGAAGAATGTCATTTGCAGATTTAGCAGCTGGTACTTATGTAATATTTGTAAAAGACGCTATGGGTTGTATAACAAACGAAGTTGTAGAAATTGAAGGTGGTGCAAACTTAACAGCAAGTACAGAGGTTGTTTATGAGTGTACAGGTGATACACCAAACAATAGTGTTGCTATAATTTTTGAAGATCCTACAGTAGCAACAGATGTATTGTATGGTTTAGATACTACAGACCCAGCGTTAATGGTATTAGATCCAGACTTTACAAACTTAGCACCAGGTATGCATTATATAACTATTGCACACGCTAACGGATGTATTAATACAGTAGATTTTGAAATAGAAGACTTTACACCTTTACAACTAATTGTAGAGCAACAAAGTATTAATGAAATTACTGCATTAGCAACAGGTGGTAAGCCAGGTTATACATATTACTTTAATGATGTAGATAACGGAGAAGATAATACGTTCTATATTACTAAAACAGATACGTATACAGTACGTGTTGTAGATGAAAACGGATGTGAGTCTATACAAACCATATTTATGGAGTTTATAGATATTGAAATTCCTAATTTCTTTACACCAGATGGTGATGGTCAAAACGATTTTTGGATACCTAAAAACATAGATCAGTTCCCAGATATTTACATTACTATTTTTGACCGTTATGGTAGAGAAGTATATAAATTAGAGGATAACGAACAAGGTTGGGACGGTTTATACCAAAATACAAATTTACCAACCGGAGATTACTGGTATGTTATTAAGCTTAATGGTGAAAGTGATGACAGAGAATTTATGGGTCACTTTACATTATACAGATAACAATTTTTGTTATAATTTTACTAAACCCTTCTAATTTTTAGAAGGGTTTTTTATTTACACTTATAATTAAAATTGTATTTATTACATTTGAAAAATCTTATACAAACAAACTTTTAAGGTTGGGAACTACCAAATTTGTACTATTTACCGCAGACAATAAATACGTAGTAGAGTATTTGTTGCAACAACTTATACTTAGCGATAGTATTACAGAAGCCTTAATTTTTGAAGAATATGACCTAGCAGTAGGTTTTAGAAAAATGCTTGCTAAAAACTGTAAGTTAGACTGCTCTATAAACACATATATAGAATAATTTTTTGCTGTATTAAAAAACAATCTCTAAATTACTAACTGTAAGAACTATCTTTAGTAATTGAGAGTTAATTCTTTTTTTTTTGTATTTCAGTTATATCTATTAAAAGTAGTTCTTTAAAAAAGTAAATTATAAAACAATTACACTTAATGTATTATAACGGAGCAATATGTGATATTTATATAGGTAAAGGTGCTGGTACAAAACTGATGAAAGAAATTAACAGAGCTAAAAATTCTATTAAAATTGTATCGCCATATTTATCACCTTCTTTGATTAAAGAATTAATTGATTTTCACGAAAAAAATATTGATATTGAATTGGTTACTACTGATGATATTGAAGATTTTCAAATAAATAAAAATGGTCGTAGTAAAAATATACATAAGTTAATTATTCAAAACAGAGTTGTAGATGATGAAGCTGTTAAAAAAAGAGAAGAATGGTTGGTGTTAAAAAAAGTACTTAATTCAATTGGATGGGGTTTATTTACCAGTCTATTTCTTTCAGGATATTACCTTAGGAACATCAATGTTTTTTTTGGTTTACTTCCCGTTTTTTTTATTTTTCTAATTGCTAAAATTTATAAGAGAAAAATTAAATTAAAACGAATATATTCATATTGGTATTCTCAGCTGTTTCCTTTTAAAGTTTATTTATCACCAAGGAAAAACTATTTAAGTGACACTTTTATACATAGTAAAATATATCTAATAGATGATAAGATTGCTTATTTAGGGTCGTTAAACTTTACAGCAAGTGGAACAAAACATAATTATGAAACAAGAATAAGAACGGAAGACCCAAAAGCAATACATGAGATAAAAGAAGAAATATCACATTTACTAAATCATTCTCATTTGCCAGAAATAGATATTCAAATGTGGGGTAAACAATTATACAGAGAACCTATTAATTAAAAAGAGTAAATAGATAAATAATACATATGATTTGTACCGTATACACGCATAAAGTTGGTGTAGATAAAATTGTAGAAGTGTTAAAAAAAAGCATTTCTAATGTAAGTGTAAATACTACAGAAAATTCTAGTATAATAGTAGCAGAAACCAAAGGTGGTTTGTTTGGTAAAGACAGTAAATTACTTATTAATTACAGAGAACGTTTACAACCAGATTATCAAATTCACGCAACAGAAGATTGCCCCTTAAACGAGAATTTAAAAGGTTTATATGGTTATATAAACTCTTTACCTACTAATAATGACAAAGTAAAAGGATTGTTTTTAGCCAAAGTACAAACCTTAAATGCAGAGTTTTCTATTCAGCAAGAGGGTAGTATTAAAAACTTAAAAGAAATAATTTTAGAGTTAGCACAAGAGTTAGACGCGGTACTTTTTGTACAGCCAGATGCACCAATATCTAAATCTAATGGTCAGCATTTTTTAGATAAAAATTTAGATTTAATTATAGATGGTGAAGGTAATTGTGAAATAGAAGATCTGGTAGTGAATATAGACACTAAGTATTATGATAAACCAATACATAATGTTACAGAGGATCAAAAATTAAGAAAAGAACAAAATGATGCTTTTATAGCATCAAAAAATATAAAAGTAAATAAGAATTTACCATTTGTAGAGAGTGAAGAAAGTGTAGAAATTCGTTCGGCAAAAGAAATAGCAGAGCGTGTAACTATATTGGCTATTACAAACTTTGTTGCATTCAATTCTATGTCTGGGGCAGATGCTTTGGCATATATTAATGAACACAATTTATTAAGTTTGGTTACTCCAGCAGAAATGGATTTTTTACAAGACCCTACTGAAGACAAAAAAAGTCAAGAAACTTGGAAATGTGAGTGTATTTGGGTGCTTTTTTGGGCTTTAAACAAGGTAAATAACATAGGTTTTCCTAATACTTTAGCAGACCTAAATAATATACCATCAGAGGAGTACCCGGTTGGTAAAAATAAAAATCCTTGGGACTTTATAAACGGTCAAACAACAGTTAGGAGTACTACAGAAATACTTAATGCAAACGATTTATATTACCGTTTAGATTGGGCTTGTGTAGACGCAAGAATTAATGGTGTACAATTAGAAGAAGTACACCCAGGCGTGGTTTATGAGCGTCATTACGCGTTAAACTGGCTTATAAATTACAATAACGCGCAGTGGGATAATGTTACGTGTGACACTTAAAATTTATAGAGTAATTGATTTTATATTCAAATACAAAACAAAATGCAACGCATATAAAAGGCTTTCTTTTTTAGCTGATAGTTTTCTTATTTTAATACTTAGTTTAAATATAAAATTAGTAGAATGAGTGATTTTTTAAATGAAGATGAAAGATCTAAAGAAATAGAAAAATTAGCTGAGCAAGCAAAAAATGGTGAACATAAAATTTACCCAATACTTAAACCAGGAGATTGGGTAGGTATTAAAGCAGGCGCTGTAAAGTCTAATTTTATAGGTACAGATGATGATTTAAAAGTGGTTATTGGTTTTGGTTATGATACTCCAAATGATTTTATATTTTTAACTCACAAACATTTAGAAAAACTAGATCCGGATGCCGTATTAAAAGAAGCATTTAAAAATTTAGAAGAATTTGAAACTGAATTTACAGCTTTAGAAAAATTAGATAATAAAGTTTTAACTTCTAGTGGTTTAGATTTTTCTAGTGAGCGCATATTATCACCTAAGCATATGCGCAAAGCACATGAAATGCTAGATGCTGAAGAAATTTTAGTAAGTATTCCTAGGCGTACCTGTATGATGGCAGTATCTAGACACGCAGATGCTACGCTATTAGGCACTTTTGTAAATCTACATGTTGCTACTTGGGAAGATGATAGTTATGGAAATGCACCAATATCAAATTTACTTTTTGTGCTTAAAGAAGGGCAAATTGTTGGTACAATTCCTATAGATAAGTAATTATTTACGTTCTTTATTTTTTTAAATAAAGTATAAAGTTATGATACATTTAATTGTTGGTAATACTGGATCTGGTAAAACTACTTATGCAACTAAATTAAAAAAAGAAACAAACGGGGTTGTATTTTCTATAGATAAATGGAACAAGACATTGTTTCTTGTAGATAAAAAACCAGAAGATGGTTTAGAGTGGTTTTTAGAACGCATAAATAGGGCAGAGGATATTATTTTAAATGTAGTGCAGCAACTGCAGGAGTCTAATGTTGCTGCAATTTTAGATTTAGGACTCTCTAAATATAGTCATAGGGAGAAGTTTAGAAAATTTGCAGAAGAAAATGGGTTTAAAGTAAAAACTCATTTTTTAGATATTTCTAAAGAAACTAGGTTTAAAAGAATAATGCAAAGAAACACACAAAAAGGAGATACGTTTGAATTTGAAGTAAGCAAAGAAAATTTTGACTTTATGGAAACTTGGTTTGAGAAGCCAAGCAATGATGAAATGAAAAACGGAATTGTTATTAAAGAATAACGGTTAAACTATAAAAACAAAAAATGAGTACATTACAGTTAAAAGAAAATATAAATTCAAAAGTACAAAACCTAATGATTGATACTTTTGAGATTGTTGGAGCAAACAAAGGAAACTTATCTATTGCAGACTTATTAAAAGGAGAACCAACATTAGAAAACGTTTTTTTTATGGTAAAAGACACCGGCTTTTATGAAGAAAATGATACTATGAGCCTTTTAAAGGCTTTAAATATAGAGTTTTTAGAAAACAACGGAACTAAAGAAGATGAGTTGCATAAAGCTTGGTCTACAATGGTTGCAACTATGAACAAAGCAACATCTCAAGAAGACTTTAATGCAAAATTTGCCCTATTTGTTCCATTAGTATTAAAAAAAATGAACGAGTTTAAGGCACAAGCAAACTAGTTTATTTAGTAAATATAAGGTATGAACAACTTGCTTTATGAGGTTAAATATGCTGTAGAAACATATTTTAAATTTCTGCAAGACAATTACAATTTTACTTCTTTTGAGCAAGTTCCCTTGGCGTATGAATATCATTTTAAAGCCAAGGATAAAGCTAATAATTTTATAAATATTCATATAGAGTTAATAGCCTCTACACCAATTTGGGTAAACTTTAATGGTGCTTATATTGAAGATATAATATCTAGTGATGTAGTAAATGCATACAATCAAGAGCTACACAGTTTGTATGATAAAAACTTTAAAAAGTATTTAAAAACTAAAGATGTTGCTTATATAAGTGCCAATATAGATAATTACAATTTATATGGTAAAAGTATAAATGAAAAACGACTACAGTATATAGCAAAAGTTATTAATAAAGATTTTTATGCTCTAGTTGAGGCTAGTAATAAATTAAAACAACTTAAAAATAGTAAGGATAAAAAGGCTAATAAGCATATAAATTCTAATACGCTTAACGAGTTTGTTTTACTATCCAAATCACAAAAATTTAAACAAAAATTTAAGTATAATAAAACACTATGTATAGATACTGAAAAGTGCCAAATAGAAGTGGTAAGTTATACTGAATTAGAAGATGTAATAAAAAAAATATTAAAAAGTAAGATAAACTTACAAATAGAATGGTTTTTTGTTAATTAACTGTTTAAATTTCAGTTAAATGGTGTATTAGATGAGAATTTACTATAAAAACACTTTTTTTTATGATATATTTTACATATATTAAGTATCAAATTTATTATCTACTATAACTTTTGAGCTTTATATGGCTATAATTGCAAGTACAATTTTTTTGGTAATTGGGTTGCTGTTAATTTTAGGTTTTCTGTACATCTTATTTAGAAACGGAAGAATTAAAAGAAACGGTATATTAACTAATGCAAAAGTTGTATCTATATCTTTTGAGAAAGGTTCAGAGAATGAAGAAGGATTCTCTGGTATTATAAAGGTTCCTGTTTATAGTTTTGAGTATTTTAAAAACGAAAAAATAAAAAGTTGTAGAATTAAAGGAAGAAGCAATTCTAAAGTAAAAATAGGAGATATCACACCTGTTTACTATCACCCTAAAAACCCATCTAAAGATTACTTTTTACCCAAAAAAGATTTTTTTGTTAAGTATATGTATTTACTTATTGGCTTTATATTTTTTAGTATAGGAATTTCTAAAGGGTATAATTTTTATAGTAATTATTTTAATGTATTAGGAATACCTGATGTTACTAAGGAAAACTTTTTAAAAGTTATTTTATTGGTCTTTATAGGCTTTGTTTTATGGTCTTTGCTTATTAATATTGTCAATACATTTATCTACAATAAAAAAAATAAAGGCATTAAAATTAATTCGCAAAAATTTTATAAAAAAGCAGTTTAATTCCAATCAGTTTTTTGGTATTCATCTATCCATTCTTTTGGGTAAGTAGCATATAAATCTTTTAAAAGTTTTTTGTTAGCATCTGTTTTTTTAAAGTCCATATAAAAGCTACCTAAAAGCCAAACATCTGTATTTTTTAAATTTGTTTTATGCAAGTTGTATAATACTTCCTTAGCACTATCACTAGTATCTAATAGCAGTAAAACTAATGAGCCAGCTGTTAAAAAACTACTCTTAAAATAATAATGAAGTCCTTTTTTTATACGGTTAACCAATGCTTTGTTATTTAAAAAAGGGGCAAACTTAGCGTGTTTTTTTCTAAGATTAGGAAATGTGGTATAGCTATTACAGAGTTTTGTAAATTGTAAAAAATTAGCATAGTCATTATATAATATATCGTAAACAGAGTCAGAGTTTTCATTGTTTTTTATACCAAATAATAAATACAGTATATCTGCGTCTAAAAACGTATTATCTAAATCATTGTCATCTATATTGTGCGCTAAAGCTTTTAAAAATAAAGGGTAATGTTTCTCTAAAGGCTTGTATATGTTACCTAGTTTAAGTTGGTAATAAAATGCCAAATAAATATCTTCATCATCAATTTTAGACATTTTGGTACTCATTACTCTGCTTATTTCATAGTGGTATGAAGGATAAAATTGTCCTTGAAAATTATTTTCATACGCCTCTTTTTCACTCGCAATAAAATGTTTTATAATACCAACATTGTCTTTTTTAATTGCTGCTGCAAAATTTAAATTACCATATAATTCATTTTGCTTTTCTAATAAACTATTGCTCATTTATTTCATTTTAATAACTAGTTACACCTATTGTTTAATTGTATTTTTTAAACATAATCTACTAGTGTACCCTTAGCTGCTTTGTTTGCTAATCTTTTTGCTTTAGTTTCTTGTGTGTCAAAAGGTGCAATATTGGAAAGTGAAACTCCAAGATCTTTTTCTATATTTTCTTTAGAAACTTCTAACGCTTTTTTTACAAATAATGGATACATATCTTTATAAAACCAATCTTGTAAGTTGTCATAAAACTTATTACCAAAATCATAAAAAGTATTTTTAGTGCTTATCTCATACTTTTTATCATTAAAAATAAAAAAATAGTTTAAGTTAATTATAATACTAGTGTTAGCACCTTCCTTATCGTCTGGCCAATCATAAATTAAAAACATAGCATCATCTATACTAATTTTTGGTGTAATTTTTTTAGTAACTTCTTTTTTGTGTGTTATTTCAAAACCACCACCTTTTGTGATGTTTTCAATAGTTTCTGTATAGTCCATATTCATTTTTTATAAAGCCAAAATAACATTCATTTTTATAAAGTTATAGATGCTTTTTATAACCGACGCTAACGGTTTTATATTTGCCATATAGTTGTTAAAAAAATTTCTGTTTCACTTTAAAAATGTTAGTTTCGTTTGTTAAAGAATAGTACTTGCATACATGAAATATTGCTTTTTTGTTAATAGGTTGGTTTATAGTGTTTTATTGCTTGTTTTATTTAGTTGTACCAACACAGAAAACAACCAAATAGATTTTGATGAAACTCTTAAAATTACAGACAGTCTCTCACAGTTTAATTATGAAAAATCTATTAATATTTTAGATAGCTTACAAAGCAACCTAAAAGGACTTACACCGCAGCAAAACGCTTTAATTTTATTTAAAAAAGGAGAAATTTATTATGTAAACGATTTGTTTTTAGAGGCTATTAATACACATAAAAAAGCAAAAGATTTATTTATAAATTTAAATGATAACTACAATACAACCAGAAGTTTAATAACGCTAAGTGCCGCAAATTTACGCTTTAATAATTTAGAAAAAGCACAAGAATTTGCTTTAGAAGCATTAAAAAATGCTAGTTCATTAAAAGACAAAAGGCTACTTGCTAAGGCAAATAACTTACTGTTTCAGTTACACTTTACATTAAAAGATTATCCTAAGGCTTTAGAGTATATAAAAAAGGCCGATAATATTTTTACAAACCAAAACGATACCACTTCTGTAATTGCTATAAAGTCTAATATTGCTGGTATTTATTTAAAACAAAAAGAGTACAACAAAGCATTACTAGCTTACCAGGAGGCTTTAGAACTTGGTAAAAACATAAAATCTCCGCAAACTATTGTAAAATTGCTTAACAATATAGGTTACACTTATATAGAAACAGAACAATATGCTTCTGCAGCTAAATTTTTACAGGCAGCAATTAGCGTAAATAAAAATATTAGCGTAATTAATGGAGCTCCGTATAAGGGACTTGGTTTTACCTATTTTTTAAATAACGATTTTGTTACAGCTAAAGCATATTATAAAAAGGCAATAGAAATTTTTGAACAGAATAAAGATACGCCTCAACAAATACAAATTTTAGATAAACTTATAACTATTGCAATACGCACTAATAAGCCAGAGGAAGCTTTGGCGTATCAAGAAAAAAGGGATGCTTTACAAATAAAACAGCATACTAAAGAAACAGAACGCTTACTGCACTTTTCTACTGTAAAATATAAGGCAAAAGAAAAAGAAGCAGAACTTTTGTTTTTAAAACAAATTAGCGCAAAAAACAGGTTGCTTTATGGTAGTTTGGTTGCTGCTTTGTTATTACTTTTAGTGCTATTGGGTGCTTATTTATACATTACTAAGCTTAAAGCGGCCAATAAGGCATCAGAACTAGAGCAAAGCTTGCTAAGAATGCAAATGAATCCACATTTTATTTTTAATACACTAGCTGCAATACAAAATATTACTCTAGAAAAAGACCCTGTAAAATCATCAAATTATATTGCCAAATTTGCTAAGCTTATACGCCAAAATTTTGATTATGTACGTAAAGAAGAAATTAGTTTGGAACGAGAAATTAATATGATATCTAACTACATAGAAACACAACAATTACGTTTTGATTATGCTTTTAAATACATTTTAAATGTAGCCGAAAATTGTGATGTTAAAAGCTTAAAAGTACCGCCAATGCTATTACAACCCTTTTTAGAAAATGCTATAGAATACGGGTTAAAAGAGAAAAAAGATGGTGGTATTTTAGAACTAAATATAACCAAAGAAAATACTAAACTTTGTTTTGTGATAAAAGATAATGGCGTGGGAAGATCACATCAATCTAAAACAAAAAAAAGTAAAGAGTTACACGCAACAGATGTTTTTAAAGAACGATTAAAATTGCGTAAAAAAGGAGAAGAAAAAAGTTTTAAGATACAAGATTTGTATAGCGAAAATAATGAAGCTATAGGAACCAAAATTACATTTAAAATTAATATTGTATGATACAAGTTGTTATAATAGAGGACGAGTTTAATGCCCAAAACACCTTGTCTAAATTACTAGAATACACACAAAAAGACATAGAAATTATTGCAAAAATAGACTCTGTTGATAAAGCCATACAATTTTTAAAAACGCATACACCAGATTTAGTTTTTATGGACATAGAGCTAATTGGTGGTAATGCATTTTCTATACTAGATGCTTTAAAAAATATTTCTTTTAAAATAATTTTTACAACTGCTTATGATGATTTTGCCATACAAGCAATACGTGTAGATGCTGTAGACTATTTGCTTAAACCTATAGATTCTGATGAGCTTACAGCTTGTGTAGATAGGTTTAGAGTTGCATATAAGCAAGATAAAAAATTAAAAAACTTAGAAAAAAAAGTTGAAGCTTTTGAGGCCAAAGAAGAGCAAAAAAACTTACTTATTAAAACAACTCAAGAGCAGCATATTTTGCCTTTAAATGATATAATTAGGTGCCAGTCAGACGGTAGTTATACCATTTTTTATACTGCAGATAAAAAAATAATGAGTGCACGTAATTTAAAATATTATGAGAACATTTTAAGTGATCAAATTTTTGTTAGGGTACACCAGTCGCACCTAGTAAACATTAATTATATAGAGTCTATAATATTAAGTAATATATTACTAAAAGACGGAGAGAAAATACCATTGGCATCAAGAAAAAAAAGTTATTTAAAACAGTTTTTAGCCAATTTATAAACGGATTTAAAACAAAAAACAACGCTTGTAAAACCGTTTATAATAAGGTGTGTTTTAGTGCTATTTTAGAATCTTAGATTATTAAAATAAACACTAAAACATACTATTATGGGACTTAAAGAAAAGAAAATTACAAAAGCATTTCAAGACGAAAAATTTCCTGCGTTAAAAGACCAAATTGTTGCTGCAGCTGGCTTTGATGTACCTTTAGAAATAGAATGGGAAACATTATTTGAAGACCGTTTTACGCATTTGTATATGGATACATATTCTCAAATTTATTTTGAGCCATTAGTGCAAGCTTTTACAGCAATTACTGCAGATGATATGGGTAAAGAAGCATTACAAGAAGGACTTAAAAAAGTTGTAATTGTAAACAGAGATAATCACCACAATCCAGAAAGAGCCTATACTTTTACAGATGGTACTTTAGAAGTAAACCATTGCCCAGTAAGTAATGCTCCAGATGTTAATAGCAGAGTAAAAGTACTTACAGATTTGTTAGAAAACAACCTTTAAATTTTAAGTAATATGCAAACTACACTAAGAGATTTAACAGAAGAGGAATTAAGTACTTTAGAGTTAGACTTAGATTTAGCATATTCTATTTGTAAAAAATATGAGCCAGAATTTAAAGGCGAATTTACTGTTAGTTTGTTAACCAAGGTTTTTGAGCTTTGGTTAGCAGACAATACAGATATTATTGCAAATGAAGACATAGCAGATTTTAATTCTAAATGTGCTACTAAACCAACACCAAAAATGGTGCAATTTGGTTTGGGAGCAGCTTACGGTGAAGTATTAAATGAAGAGTTTGCTACGCATTGGAAACATATTACAGATGAGTATGGGCAGGAGATTTGCATTCGTCATAAAAACCCTGTGTATACCACATTTCCTTATACTATTGTTAGCAAAAGAATAGACTCTAAAGAAACAAACTTTTTTGCGCCAATTATGGAAACAATGAGGTATAATATTACTAAAAATTAAGAATTACTGTTTTAATGACTGATGGAGATAAAAGTACAGACCAGTATACTCAAATAAAAAAGGATACTTATACTGGTTTGCTATTGTTTTATAGAGATTGTGATTTAGATGAATCAATACTATTAAACTATAAAAAAAATCAAATACTAAAAGAAGAAGGTTTTACAGATGTATCTGTGTTTTCTGAAGGATTATCTAAAAATGTACGCTTTACCATAGCAACAAATAAGGCCATTAATATGGCTAAAATTAATCCGGATGTAGCAAAGTTTGGCTTTTTTGTTTTAAGAGCACCAGCGTATTATAAAGTGTTAGATATTTATAAGGAAGAAAACAAAACACATATTATTTTACTACATTTAAGTATGGAGTATGTACCTTTCTTTAAATACAATACCACAGCTATAGATGAGCAAATTATTAAGTTAGCAAAAGACAGGTTTAGCCGTAATATTGTTAGTGAATGTAATAAGTTTTTATATGAAGAAGAGTGGTTAGAAAGAACCAAACACCCAATAGGTATGACAGATGATGGCGAGCTTTTTTTGTCTTTAGAAACTAAAAATTAATAAAAACAATTACTTAAAATTAAAAATGGAAAACGATAATACTTTAGATACTAGTAAATTTACAAATATAGCTAAGCAAAAACCACAATCGTTTAATGATTTGTTAGAGGCTTTTGCCGGCTTGTCTTTTGAGAAACAATTTGTTTTTGCAGATGTAATAGGAGACAATGGTTGGCAGCTAAATATGAACACTGCAAGTATTGTTTTTGGAGATGTATCTTTTCCAATACAAGTAATAGGTTCTTTCTCATTTAATAACAACTCTTGGATGTGGGGATGGGCAAATACCCAAAGCGGAATTCCAGAAAATTTATTGTTACAGTCTAACAAATTAAAAGAATTTGGAGAGGAGCACGGTATAAATGAGCTAGTAGAGCCACATTTTAACTCAGATGAAGGTTTTGAACACAAAATAGGAATGGTAGCTTGTGGTTTATTTAACTCTAAAAGTTATTACTGCGCTAATTACGGACAAGGAACATTAGTTGTAACTATAGATGATGAAAAAATACCAGCTATAGATAAAAGTCAGTTAGAGAAAGTACTAACTTCTTTTCCGCAATTAATTAGTTCTGTTGTACTAAACCACAAACAAGCTTTTAAAAATTACTTAATAGATCGTGATTTTAAACTTTATATTTCAGACAGTGAAATAGAAGGACTAAAAGACGGTAAAATAGTAACTGCTAAGTTTGATGATTTAGATAGGTTAGAATCTTTAAAGGGAAAACTCTAAAATTTAGAATCCAACTAAACCAAATAAGTAAGGCTCTGTAGCATAATTGTTACAGAGCTTTTTATGTTGTAGCCAACTATATAGTATAAATGTTGGGATATTACAACAAGTAAACAGGCTTTAAAAACCCAACAGTAGCAATTAAAGTATTTTTATATTATTAACAATAAAACTAATTTAGAGGAGGTTAGCGTATTTTATAATTAGTTTAGAATCCCTTTATGCAGTGATGTATTCATAAATTAGATATGCTTAATTTGTAAATTAGAAACCTAAAGAACTGTCTAATGAAATTATATTATATATTAATTTTCCTTTTTGTATGTTTTACTACTAAAGCGCAAGAGTATTATATTATAAATGCAGAAAGCGGACTAAATGTTAGGAAAAGTGCTAATGTAAGTGGAAAAAAAGTGGCAAAAATACCTTACGGAGTTTTAGTAAAAAAAATTGAAGATACTGCTATACCATTAACAGTTTACGATAATGGCACACCTGTAATGGGCAAATGGGTTAAAATTAGATATGATAATTATTTGTATTTGGTTTCTAAAGAAGAGCAACAAATACAAAAAGAAGGTTATGTTTTTGATGGCTATTTAAAACAATATAATAACCCTAATTTAAAAATTTCTACAAAAAAAATAAACGAATTAGCGTATACTAAAATAGTTTCTAAACTACCTAAAGTTTCACACACCTATAAAAAAATAGGAGATCTTGACTCAGTAAAAACCTTATTAAAAGATAAGGTTACTTGGAAAACGATTTTTTATGATGAAAAATATTTAAGAGATGATGCTCTAGAGAGCATTACATTAGCTAACGGACAAAAACTTTTGCTAAATCAAGAATCTAATGATTATGGTTTTTCTAAAGGGTGGTCTGGTTATTATCCAGATCTAGGTATTTTAATGCTAGAGGGCGGACATTCTTCAGATATGGTAATACATATAAAAACAGGCGAGTCTAATAATACTGTTGGTAACCCAGAGTATTTAATTACTTCTCCTACAGGTAAGTATCGCCTAAACGGTTACTATGGTGGTCAGGAATGCGTTACATATTCTCTTCAAAAAAAAATAGATGGTAAATATAGTTATTTGGGTAAGGTTAACCCAGATTATGATATTTGTGTGTTTCATAGTTTTACTTGGGTTAGTGATACTCAGTTTGTATACACATTAATATTACCTGAAGATTATGCAGAAAAGACCCCTAGACTAACATATTATTCAGGAGAAATAGAGGATAAAACACCAATAACACAGCAAACAAAAAATTTTAAAGCTATAGCTAGTTTAATAAAAACAAGAACATTACCAACTATAGATACTACTAATTTTGACAATTTTAGCAAAACCAATTTCTATAAAAAAGAAGCAGTTAAAGTATTACAGTTACAAAAAATATACCCTAATTATTTTAAAGAAGGGTATAACAACAAATCTATTGCATCATACAAACTAGAATTTTCTAAAGATTTTTATTCGCTAGTAATAGTTACTTACAAAGGAGATCATGAAATGGAATCTACGTTAATTAACTACAGTTTAAATGGTAAATTAATAGATTATAAAACAATTTCTTATGACGAAATAGCTGAAGGTTGGGCTAGAATAGAATCTAAAATTGACAAAGACAAACTTACAATTACAGATATTCTTTGGACTGATGACAAACAAGAAGAAATAACGTATTTTAAAATAGCATCAAACGGAAAAATTATTCAAATTACAAAATAACTATTAGTTACACTAATACCCTGTAAAACGGGTGTTGTTTTCACTAGAAATAGGCTTATAATACAGCTATAATAGTTTCATCTTTGGTGTGTATAACTACTGTTTGTCACGGTAGTGAAACAAAATTTAAAAAGATAGTATGAGACTAAAACACACTTTACCCTTTATAGCTCTAATAGGTTTAATTTTTGCTTCTTGTAATAACAAGCAATATGCTTCTAGTTTAGACATAGAAACTACTTCTATAAGTACTAGTGATAGTTATATGAATAATAAAATAATGCTGCTAGAAGATACCATTAAGGGTTTAAAAGAAGAAGTAGACTCTTTAACCACATATAAAAAAGAAACGCTAAGTGGTAAATTAACTTTTGGCGTAGAAGTTGCAACTTTTAAACCCTGTAATAGTGATAAGGTGTATTGGATTAATGATAAAACAAAATCGGGCAGATTAGAGAAACTGTATTATGCCTTGGTTAACGGAAAAGAACCCTATACACCAATAAATGCAAAGGTTGAAATTATAGATAAAGGTAAAGAAAAATATGGTTTTGCAGCTGATTATGACGGTACTTATGAGGTTGTAAATGTGTTAAAAATACATCAAATTGTAGAAGAAAATTGTAAATAATATGTATATAAAAAACCTAGCCTTAGTACTCTTTTTAAGTTGCTACTTTGGCTTTTCACAAGTAAGTAGCAATAAAACTAATTTAGTTAAAGCTGCTTTAGAGTTAACAAAAGATAAGGTTACTTATGATCCTAGTTACTTTTCTATAGATTACCCCAATGGTGATGTGCCAAGTAATAAAGGTGTTTGTACAGATGTTGTTATTCGCGCATATCGCAAAATAGGTGTAGATCTTCAAAAAAATGTGCATTTAGATATGAAAGCTAACTTTAATAAATACCCCAAATTGTGGGGTTTAAAAACAACAGACAGAAACATAGACCATCGTAGAGTGCCCAATTTAATGACGTATTTTAAACGAAAAGGAGAAGAAAAATTAATATCTACAAAGGCTAAGGATTATGTTGCTGGTGACATTGTTTGTTGGAATTTAGGAGGAGCAATTACACATATTGGGATTGTGGTAGATAAAAAATCTAAAGATGGCAAAAGAAATTTAATAGTGCACAATATTGGAGGCGGACAAGTTTTGCAAGATTGCCTATTTTCTTTTAAAATTATTGGTCATTATAGGTATAAAATATAAATTTCACTACCCTGTAAACTGCTACTTTATTTTTACTACAAGTAGGTTATCTTCTAAAAGTAAATATCTTCAACTTTGTTGCGTTATTAACTATGAAATGATCAGAAAAAAATCACTATCACTAAGCTTACAGCGACAACTAATGATAATGATATTTATGACCTATTAAGCTATTAATAGTAGTTACAAATGCTAAAAAAATAATACTGTAAGATGTTTTACATTATAACAACCATACTCACTATAATAATTGTAATAGCGCTTGGTATGTTTAAAAAATACGCTACGCTACATCCAAAAAAATATTTAATTACAGTTTCTGCTATAGGTTTGGTTGTGAGTCTAATTCTGGGCCTTTTAATAGGTACAGCCTATAGTCACGGTATAGACATTTCTTGGTGGGTTTTTAGTGTTTTGTTTTTTATAATGATAATAATTCCGTGCCTTATTTTAGTTGGGTTAGCGCAACTAAAATTAAAAATAAAAAAACACAAAAATCATAAAAAAAAGATATAAGAATAGTAATGAAAGACAATTTTGATAATAAATATACAGATATGGATAACGAAGAGTTAGAAGATGATATGCAAGTAAGAACACCAAAAGCAGTAGCAGAACGTATTTTAGGTTTACTAGCAGTTATTGGTAAAGCCCACCAAGGAGAAGATCCAAATTTTAAAGCTTGGATTGCTACTAATGATATAAAAAACTATTTGTCTTTTAAGGAAACAGAATTTATAAATTCTAATGAACCAGAACAAAATGCTATTATTAATTTTAGTTGGCGTGCAGAAGCTTTAACATCGTTATTTTGGGCAGCAAATTTAATTGAAGAAATGCCAGCCTTAAATGCACAGTTTGATGTGTACAGTATTAAACAACTCGCAGAAATAATAGGCAATCCAAAAGAATTTATAACAACTATTACATTAAGACCAGATGAAGATTTAACAGCTATGGAAACAGAGTTATACAATCAGCATTGGCGCGTAAGAGATGCACAATTATTTGGTAAAGAAATGCCAGAAGAATTAAATCCTAGTGTTGTGTATGAAAGAAGATACGGACTTAGTTGGATAATTGGTTATGGAGATGATTGGGACAGTGTGCCAACAGATACATAAACAGTATTAAAAAAATACCAAGACAGTAAAAAGTACAAGGCGTTAAATCTATTGTAAAATAGAACAATGCGCCTTGTTTCACTTCATAAAAAAATCTAATTAACGTATCTTGCAGGCTTCTTTTAAAGATGAATCTTATGCAAGACAATAAAACACTAAGTTATATAAAAGACGTAGTAGCTAATATGCCAACAGATTGGTTAAATTTAACTACACACCGTCTAGATATTTACAATGAAGAATTGGCTAAAGTTCAGTTTTTAAACGAGCTAGAAGCTTTATATGTAGCAAATAACAGCACTACAGCTGCTTTAAGTGAGCTACACACTGCTTATGACTATATTAGGTTAGGTCATCCTTTATCTTGTGTGTTGGAGTGGGGAATAGCAAAATTACAAGGTTTAGATACACAAAATGTTATAAGTTTTGACTCTAATACTGTTCCTGTTTTATCAATATTACGTAAAAATTTATTTGATAAAAAAGACACTAATATCTACTACAAAGGCAGTTTACCTAGTAATTTTAATGAAGAAGTTATAAAAAGTGTTTACGGATACAACTTCAATCTTAAAAAAATAAGTAGTACAGATGAAATTGAAGCTACTAATGGTAGCACTGTTTTTATTGAAGAGCAGAAAACCATTGGTGCAGTTACATTAAATTCTAACATAGATTTTTACATAAACCTACACGGTAAATTGGGTAGTATTTTAGTTGTAAACACTACAGATAATGCTACAGCATATGTAAAAGACATACAGCACGTACGCAGAAGAGAAACCATTGCAATGACACCTGCAAACTCGCTTTTAGCATTAAATTCACTTACTACAGAAGCGGAGTATACATATAATGAAGAAGACGTAAAGGCAGATAAAGCAAGTGTTTTAGCTTCTATAAAAGATATTACACGTGCAAGTACAAAACCATTGGTTGCCTCTAGCGGATTGTCTATACAATACGCAATTTTAATGGGCTTAATTAATGATGCATTAGAAAATTATAAAGGAAAAGCTATAAAAATTGTTGTGCCACCAAATTGTTACGGCGGTACAAATGACCAGGCTAGGAGAGTAGCAGCTTGTTTATCAAATGTAGCTATTGTAGACTTGCCTGTAGATGGTGATAATGATATGGTACAAAGCATACACACTGTTTTAGATGCTATTGCTACAGAGGATGCAGTGCCATTAATTATTGCAGAAATACCAACAAACCCAAGAGTAGAAGTGCCAGATTTAGTAGCACTAAAAGATGCATTAAGTAAGGAACGTAAAACACCGTCAGGGGCAATGGCTATAGATCCTGTTTTTATTTTAGATCAGACATTTTGTCCAAATGTGCACTTTTTAGGCGAAGATGATATATTGGCTTCGGTTAGAACTATTTCTTTTGCTAGTGGCTCTAAATTTCCTAGTGGAGGAAAATGTACAGCTGGTTACTGTGTTGGTAATAGTAAAGCGGCAGATTTAATGGTTAATATTGAAGCACACTTAACACTTTGTGATAACGAAGCAACAGCCTTACAGTACAGCATATTGGCAGAACAATTGCCAAGTATGAACCAAAGGATTGCAGATGCGTATACAAACACACGAGATTTTGTAAACTTTATACACGCTAACTTACCAGGAGCAAAAATTAACTTTGTATCTCAAGAGTTAGCAGCAGAAGGCTTTACACCATCTGTTTTTTCATTAGATCTACCAACAAAAGGAGACACAGAAGAAGAAAGGGAAACGTATAAACGTGCATTAAACTTAAAGTTAATTAATTTAATGATTACCAAAATACCAAACGAGAGTAAGTTTTGTGTGAGTTACGGACAATTAAAAGGGTGTTATTGGACCATACCAGCTACCTCTACACAAGGAACAACTAAAGAAGGTGATAAAGATTATATTGTACGCGCCTCTTTATCTCCTAATTTAGATTTAGATCTACACAAACAAGTGTTTTTAGAGTTTGTAGCATCAATATAAACCCATTTAAAACGTAATTTATAAATCGTAAATTGAGATTTGTTTTAGGACTTTCTCAGTTTACGATTTCTGTTTTGTACAGATAACACTCTTTTTAGATAGGATTCTAATTTTTAGTCCGACCTACGAAAGTATTGCGTAAAACTAAAGTTGAGATTTCGTGCAAATAATCCGTTTGTTATGAATTCAAACAGCGTTTGAAGAAGTTAGCGATTATTTAGAAATTGAGACGTATAGTTTAGCAATGTGTTCGTGAGTCTAGATTTTTTGGGATAGCTCACAAGATTTTTATTGTTTTAAAGGAGTTCGTGAATCTATATTGTGATTTGCCTAACGGAAATCTCAATCTACGATTTCGTTTTTTTATCAATGAAAAAAATGAACAAGCTTATTAAAAAGGCAAATGTTACTTTGTAATAAATCCTTAAGTATTAGTACTTGAATAAATAATAGTATTAATTAAAGGTAAATTTCACAATGCTTCTAATTAAAAACGAGCAGTTTAATTTTAAGTCCGACCTAAAAAAAGGAACATAAAAGAATTTCTTCAAAACAAAAAACCTTACCTAATAACACTAGCCAAATAACTAGCATCTTTTTGCACACCACCTAAAGTAGCAGAACCACGCGTATACATCCACGGTAAGCCAATAAAGTACAAACCTTTAATATTACTAACACCACGTTTGTTTTTAGGGTAATTATCAGCATCTAGCTCCAAACCTTCAATCCAGTTAAAATTAGGACGGTAACCCGTTGCCCAAATGATATTTTTAATGGTAGATACCTTCTTTTTCTCAAAAAATAGCTTTTCATTTAAAGCATCATTAGTTCTACCAACAGCAATAACATTTTTTCTAGCTAAAATTTCTTTTATATTAGTGCCAATAACAGGTTGTTTAGCAGCATTAATACGCTTACCAAGCCAACTATATTTGGTAAAGCTTAAAAAACCAGTAACTGTAAACCACCACCAAATGGTTTTACCTAAAAATTGTTGTGGAATAGACTTTACAGTGGTATCACCAGAAAAATAAACAGTTCTAGAACCATCTTTAGAGAGTTCATTTAAAATTTGGTAACCAGAGTCTCCTGCGCCAACAACCAAAGCATCTCCGCTTTGTAATTGTTCTGGTGTTTTGTAATAGTTGCTATGCATTTGTAATATGCTACTAGCAAGTTTTGTATGGCAAGGCGGAGTGTATGGTATATGAAAAGGGCCTGTAGCAACAATAACATTTTTAGCGCTAATTTCTCCGTCTTTATGGGTAATAAAAAAACCTTTATTGGTTTTGCGTACAGCAGTAACCAGTGTGTTTAATTGTACAGGAATATCAAATTTTTGCACGTAGGTTTTAAAGTAGTCTGCAACTTCAAATTTAGAGGGGTAGTGGTTTTTAGGAGCGTCAAATTTTAAACCAGGTAAGTTATTATAAGTGGTAGAGGTAAATAGTTTTAAAGAGTCCCACCTGTTTAGCCAAGAAGCCCCAATTTGGTCTTCGCCATCTACAACTAAGAAGTTCTTATTCATTTTTTTTAAATGATACGCCATAGCTAATCCTGCTTGTGCACCACCAATAACCACATAATCTAACATTAAACTGCGTTGTTTTAATTTGTGCAAAAGTAGAAACATTACTTAGACCAACAAGGAAGTAAGCAGTAAAGCTTTAAACAATTGCTTGCGAACCACTAAGGATATTAAAAAATTAAATTACAACAACCTAAAAATTAAAATATGTATAAAAATACTGCGTTAATTAAAAAGTTGCACGAATATAGTTTGTGTACTTACGCTTATAGGTTAGATATTTTAAACAGTAGACATTAAATGTAATTTTAGCTTATAATATTTTTAAAGATTTAAATAGTAAACATATGGGTTGGGATATAAGTTATCATCCAATTAATGAAAAGCAAATAAAGAGCTGGTATTTTGATGTAATGGATAATCAAAATTTAATAAACACACTTGCAGAAGAGCACAGTCTAGATGATTTTTACAAAGAAAAATATATAGATACTATAAAAGTTGCCTTAGAGACCAATAAAGAAGATAGTTTTGATACCACACACGGCTTTTATGTAGCTGTAATACAAGGTTTCTTTAGTAAGTTTTTTTACACTAGAGGTTCAGCTCTATCTTTTATAGAACAACCATTTTTTAAAAAATACTATAAAAAATGGAATCAAATAATAGATCCTGGTAAATACCCCAACAGTATAAGCAATAGTATAAGTACTAATTATAGTTCTGGTGTTTATATACCAGCTAATATGGTTGTTCAGTTGTTACAGGATTATGATACTAATGTGGACGTTAAAAGTGAGCTCGATAATTTATTTTCTTACAATAGAATTACTGTTTTTTTAAAGGCTCTAAATTATGCTAAAGAACACAATTTAGGACTTTTAGAGGCAACTGAAGTAGTAGAGCCTAACCCTATGGATTTAAATAAATCTGTTTGTTATTCTAATTTGTTTAACTGCGATCCAGAAGGTGCATTGCTCTACCAACAAGCAGCAATGGAACAACTTGCACAAATAGAAAAAAAGGAAGGTTTACCAGAAGGTCATATAGCATCTAAGGCAGAGTATAAGGTTACCAATATAGACCCAAATGATACGACTAAGCCAAAAGAAGAAAAAGTAAAAAAGAGTTTTTTTAAACGATTATTTGGTAAGTAACCAATTGTTAGATTAATTAAAAGTTAAATAACCATATAAATAAAATTATGTTAGAAAGATTACTATTAAAGCATTTAACTAAAAAAGGAAAAATAGGGTATTTTGTAGGTGTTGTGGTATTATTTGCCTTGTTGGCAGTTTACCTTTTTGGAATAGCAGATTACAGTATGGACCGTGGGCGTAACCCATTTTTTATAGGTATGATTATTTTAAACCTATCTTGGGCAGGTGTTTCTTATGCTTTATGGAAAAAACCTAAAGAAGAAGAAGGTGCAGCTACAAAAGAAGAAGTGTTAGAGAAATAGAATAACAGTACCTCATTGATATTATAAACCTCAAAACAACCTGTTTTTGAGGTTTTTTTATTCTAGAACTAGTAGTAAGTAGTAGACAGTTTTTCTATATTTATGAGCTAAACAACCACAAAAGCATCAATTATTACAAATGAGTTTATACGCTCTATACCCAAAACTAAAAATAACCAAACAAGATTATCTGGACTACAATACCTATGTTGTTAAGCATACTAGTGACAAGGTTTCAGAAAGCAATATAGCATCTAGGTTAGACACAATAACCAAAATGTACACCAATAAGCACACGCTATTAAGTGACGCATCTATCTTAAAAATTAATAATAAGGTTAAAAAAGAATTGAAATATGAACAGCGAATTTTTTTTATCTTTTGCCTTTGCTGCTATGGTACTGTTATATTTTGGAATTAAATATTTAAAACCAGTTATAGGAGTAAGTGTTTACTATAAAGTTCCTGTAGTTGGTAATAATCCTTGGGAAATTATATTGGTTGTTTTACTATTTTTATGGGCTTGGTGGTACGAGAGAAAAAACTACAAAACAAAGCTGATAACTGGCGTAAAAAACAACATTATTGCCAGTATAGAAGCGCATATTGCTTCACCAGAATACCGTAAGCAAAAACACTTAGCAACTAAAAGCAAAAAAGCAACTAAAAATCGTAAGTGGTAGTTTTTACCAATACAGCAATATAGTAAAGACCTTGCAGCTCTAGCTTTCCAGGTTTTTTAGGTATTTAATGTAATAAGTAAGAAAATCAGTGTTAAATTGTGGTGATTTTTTAATAAAATTGTAAAGGATTTAATTATCGCCTATTTCTGCTTGTGTAATATTTGTAAAAGTTGGTAACCCCTCGGTAATACTACCTGCGCCTTTTTTGTTTATTTTAAAAGTAACGTCTTTGGTAGTTGTAAAAAGTAATACCGAAAAAAATGAAGTTTTTAAGTGCTTTTGTAGTATTGGGAAAGCTTCATCTAAAGTCAATTTTTGCTCTATATCTTCGGTTTCTCTAGATCTGTAACGTAATTTAAGTAAAACCATAAAACCGTCATTAGAATATACAGGACGTACAAAAATGTTTTTCAAATTAGGTTTACCAATGGTTTTAGCCATTGTAAGCTTAGCAAAACGTTCTTCTTCAACACTTTGTTTTACTTGTTCCCAAAATTCAATAAAAACGTCTGTATACTGCATAAAAAGCTCCTATAATTACAAGTTATTTTTAGGCCATAAAAGTACTACATATATTTTTATCTGTAGCGCATCTACCCATATTTATAAGGTGTTAAAACAATACATTTTTGCAAAAACTTATGTAAATTTTTTAGTTCTGGGTATGATAAATATCATACCTAAAACAATTTTATGCTTTTACTTTTACTAGAAAATAATTTAGTATGAGTAATTTTAGAAACAGACCAGCAGACAATTATATTAACGAAGCCAATTGGCAACAACTGTACCTTTTAACAAAGCATTGGAAATCTGATTTGTTGTTTTATAAAGACGATTTACGGTTTTTACACCGACTAATAAAAAAGTACTTGTTGTGGATTTCTAAAAAGGAAAACGTAGACTTGGTAAAAGAAATAGAAATAAGTTTATTAATTGTAGATAAACAATGTACCGGTTTGTTAGAAAAAACCACTAGTCATTTACACCACTTAACAGAGCTTATAGAAAACCCTTTTGCGTACGATTCTCATAAGTTTAGATCAGAACACGCAGCTTTAGAAGACAGTTTGGCACATTTTGTAAAAGACTTTAGAAAAAACCGAAAAGAAATTTTTAGTATAACAGAGTATATTATAGATGGTGAGCAATTGGTAAAGCAATTTACCAACCTAGCAGATTAAATAGTAACACATAAGTTATGGAAAGTGCAGACCATATTTTAAAAGAAATTACAGACCTAACTACAGAGATAGAGACCAATTACCCAGAGCTTTATCGTAATTTAAATGAAAACCCAACTACACTTAAAGAAAGTCATAGTTCGCATTTAAACAAAAAGGCACTGCAAGACTATTTAGAGCGTTTAAAACAACTATTAAAGCACCATACTTAAAAAGTAAGCTGCAATATATAAATACAAAAATATGGGAGAAATAGCTACGTCTTATAGGCAAATTACGTTGTATTATAGTTCAGATTCTGTTAGGGCAAAGCAAACCATAGCGTATGCAAAAACAGAAGGTTTTATAGTGCAAGAAGTAGACATTTTAAAAGAAAAACTTACAGGCACACAAATTATAGAGCTTGCAGATAGGTTGCAGATCTCGGTTGCAGACTTGGTAAACCAGCAGCACCCGGAATACAAGAAAAATTTTGAGCCTCATAACTTTTCTACCAACGATTGGATTAAAATGATACAACACAACCCTACTATAATGAAGCAACCCATTGCGGTAAGAGGTGATATTACCATTTTAATAGAAACACCAACAGACACCCTTAAAATTTAGTGCATTTTTAAATGAATTTGTATGATATAAGTCATTTTATACCTGGTGTTTAGCGGTTATATTAGTGTGTAATTAAAAACCACTATGTAATGAAAAAAATAGTTATTCCCACAGATTTTTCAGAAACCGCTATGAATGCCATAATGTATGCCATACATTTATTTAAACATGATATTAGCGAAATAACAATAATACACGCCTTTGCAGATGAAGTGTATAAAAACACAACCACTTTAGATAGGGAAGGTTTTGAGGAATACAAAAATGCTTATCAACAAAAAATAGAAACAGCATTACAAAAAGAAGTTGCAGAAATACTAGAAGCATCTCCTAATCCAAAACACAAATACAGCTATGTATCTTGCTTTGGTAGCTTGGTAGACGAGGTAAACCAAATTGTAGAACAACAAAATGCAGATTTGGTTGTTATGGGCACTAAAGGCAAAACAAACAACCGTAATATAACCTTTGGCAGCAACACACTACAAGTTATAAAATATGTAGAGTGTCCGGTTTTAGCAGTACCAGCAGGTTACCACAGAGAGTATCCTAAAAACATACTTTTTCCTACGGACTATATGCTGACCTATAAACGCAGAGAGTTAAAGTTGCTAAGTACGTTGGCAAAAAACTATAGTGCAACGGTAAACTTCTTGTATGTGTCAGACTTTAAACCATCATCACACAGGCAACTAGACAATAAAATGTTTTTAGATGCCACATTTAAAGACAATAGCTTTAGTCATTTAAATAGCTCTGGTACAGACATAACAGCAAGTATAAATAATACTATAGCAGCACAAAAAATAGATATGCTAGTAATGGTAAACCGCAGGCACTCCTACCTAGAAAACATACTTTACAGCTCTACTATAGAAGAAATAGGGTTGCAAATTAAAATACCATTTTTAGTACTGCAAAACCTTAGTCGGTAGTAGTTTATAACCAATAATAGCAAAAGTTAAGTTTGTTTTTTTATAGGTTGATGTGTTTTAGTTTTTAAAACAATAAGCACGTTTACAAAGCATTTTTAGTACCACGCATTTAAAATTTTAATCAGTTAAAAACCAGTTGTTATGAAAAAAAAGATACTATTACCCACAGATTTTTCTAAAAACTCTACTAATGCAATACACTATGCCATTCAGCTGTATAAAGAAGAGCAATGTGAGTTTTTTATACTACATTCTTGCTATGTACCAGGTTATGCTAAAAGCAATCTTATAAGCGTAGATAATGTAGACCAAACTCTAACGGCAGCAAAAGAAGCAGCAGAAAAAAAGATTGAAGAATTAAAAAATCAGCCTCCGTTTACTGTTACAAACACCAACCATACATTTAAATATCTTGTAGAAATTGGCGACCTTACAGACAACCTAAAAAACACTATTAAAAACAATACTATTGCATTGGTGGTAATGGGTACAAGAGGAGAAACAGACAGCAAGCATCTAATTTTAGGCAGTAATGCAGTAGTAACTATGGAAAAAGTTAGAGGTTGCCCAGTACTAGCTATTCCGGGGCATATTACATACAAAGCACCATCAGAAATTGTTTTTCCTACCAGTTTTAAAACAACCTATACTAAGGCCGAATTGGCTGTTTTAGTAGAAATTGCAAGCATAACTAAGGCACCAATACGCGTATTGTACATCCAAAAAAACTTAGATTTTAGCTCTAAGCAACTAGAAAACAAAGCACTACTAAACACACTGTTAGAGCCCACTACATATACACACCATAAACTATACAACCAAAACCTGCATAATGGTGTACGTTCTTTTGTGCAGAGTAGAGATAGCGGTATGATAGCCTTTGTAAACAAAAAACACAGTTTTTTTGGCAGTATATTCTCTAACCCAATGGTAAAAGACCTAGGTAACAATACAAATGTGCCCATACTAGCATTGCATAATTTAGAACACTAAAGCAACCCTACATAAATTTAGTTGTAAAAGCCCTTTTTGGGCTTTTTTGTTTTGTAACCTTTTTTTTCTAAGGTTTTATGTATTTAGGTGCCAACCATAAATAAAACAATACCATTTATACAATAATGGGGTGTTATTACGTAAAATAAATTTACATTACTAGGTTAAAACTAAGCAACAGTAGTTTTACAATTACAGTTGTTAGTGTAGTAAATAACAGCAGTTAATTGTGATTTTTTTTAGTAGTATTGTTTTACGGGAATACGGAAAGGCGTAATAAAGTATTATATAAAAATCTAATATTTGATACTGTTTAGTTTTAAAATTTTAGCTGAATTAGATACCTTTAAAAATTAAAACAAATTAAGTTTTACCAAATGCCCGAAGACCAAAAACAACAACAACTAAAACAAACCTTGTGGAATATTGCCAACGATTTACGCGGTAATATGGATGCAGACGATTTTAGAGATTATATATTAGGCTTTATTTTTTACAAATATTTAAGCCGAAAAATGGAACTCTACGCTAATGTTATTTTAAAACCAGACGGTTTAGATTACGAAACCGTAGAAACTCACGAAGAAGCAGAAGCATTATTAGAAGCCATTAAATTTGAAGCTTTAGACAAACTAGGCTATTTCCTTAAACCTAGTGAACTGTTTAGTGAGCTAGCAAAACGCGGAAACTCTGCAGGTAAAAACAACTTTATTCTAGGCGATTTAGCAAACGTGCTAACCAGCATAGAGCAAAGTACTATGGGTAGCGAAAGCGAAGATGATTTTGGCAACCTATTTGAAGACTTAGATTTAACTAGTAGTAAACTAGGTAAGACCGAAGACGCAAAAAACGAACTGATTGTAAAAGTACTTACCCATTTAGAAACTATAGATTTTGACCTAGAAAACTCAGATAGCGATATCCTTGGGGATGCTTACGAGTATTTAATTGGTCAATTTGCTAGTGGAGCAGGTAAAAAAGCAGGCGAGTTTTACACACCACAACAAGTTAGTAAAATACTAGCACAATTAGTAACAACAGGAAAAGAGAAACTAAAAAGCGTGTACGACCCAACCTGTGGTTCTGGCTCTTTACTATTACGTGTAGCCAAAGAAGTAAAGGAGGTAGGCGAGTTTTTTGGACAAGAAAGTAACCCAACCACCTATAACTTGTGCAGAATGAACATGATTATGCACGATGTACACTACAAACGTTTTGATATTTATAACGAAGATACCTTAGTAAACCCAAGCCCAAACCATATAGACAAACGTTTTGAAGCCATAGTTGCCAATCCACCATTTTCGGCAAAATGGAGTGCAAGTCCTTTATTTATGTCTGACGATAGGTTTTCTGCATATGGTAAACTAGCACCAAAAAGTAAAGCAGATTTTGCATTTGTGCAACACATGGTGCACCAATTAGACGATAATGGTACTATGGCTTGTGTATTACCACATGGTGTGTTGTTTAGAGGTGCAGCCGAAGGACACATACGTAAATTTTTAATAGAAGATAAAAACTACCTGGATGCTGTGATAGGTTTGCCTGCCAACATTTTTTATGGAACAAGCATACCAACTTGTATTTTAGTATTGAAGAAAAATAGAACCTGTCATTCAGAGCGTAGCGAAGAATCTCATCCTAAAAGAAACGAATCTATCCTCTTCATAGATGCCAGCCAACATTTTGAGAAAGTAAAAACCCAAAACGTATTACAAGACAAACATATTGATAAAATAGTAGACACCTACAGAGCGTACTGTCATTCAGAGCGCATTCAAAGTGCAACTATTGATAAGTATTCATACGTTGCCACTTTAGCCGAAGTAAAAGAAAACGACTACAACCTAAACATACCACGTTATGTAGATACCTTTGAAGAAGAAGCACCTGTAGATTTAACCACAGTAGCCAAAGACCTAAAAGCTTTAGAACAAGACATAGCAGAAACCGATGCCACTATTGCTGACTTTTGTAAACAGTTAAACATAGACACTCCTTTTTAATGGCAACACAAAACAACAAAGGAAACGTCATTATTTCGCAACCGTCATTGCGAGGAGGAACGACGAAGCAATCTCATGATATCAACGATAACAACAAACAGATTGCTTCGTCCCTCGAAATGACACACGCAAGAGTACCCAAACTACGCTTTAAAGAATTTGAAGGGCAATGGGAAGAGAGGAAATTGGGAGATATTTCAGCTTTCAGTAAAGGAAAAAGTATTTCAAAATCGGATATTGATGAAAATGGGATTTTGGAATGTATTAGATATGGTGAATTATATACAGTTTACGATGAAGTTATTTTCGATATTAAATCTAAGACAAATTTAAATGCTGATGATTTGGTATTAAGTGAAAGTAATGATGTAATTATACCTGCTTCTGGAGAAACTCAAATAGATATTGCTACAGCCTCTTGTGTTTTAAAAGATGGAATAGCACTTGGAGGAGATTTAAATATTATAAAATCGAAAACAAATGGAGTTTTTCTTTCATACTATTTAAACAGTAAAAAGAAAATTGACATAGCAAGATTATCTCAAGGAATATCTGTAGTTCATCTTTATAGTAGTCAATTGAAAACTTTAAACTTGAATTTACCTCAAGATGAAGAACAACAAAAAATAGCCAATTTTTTAACAGCAGTAGATACCAAACTACAGCAACTAACCACAAAAAAGGAAAAACTAGCCTTATACAAAAAAGGCGTAATGCAACAACTGTTTAGCCAACAATTGCGTTTTAAACCAGACGTCATTGCGAACGCAGTGAAGCAATCTCACGAAGCAATCTCACCAAATGAAACGCAATTCCCAGATTGGGAATTTCCGCATGCCAATGTTTTATTTAAAAGTGTTTCAGATAAAAAACATAATTCAGATTTACCAATTCTTGCTATAACACAAGACCAAGGTGCAATTCCTAGAGAATTGATTGATTATAATATGATAGTTTCAGATAAAAGTGTTGCAAGTTATAAGGTGGTACAAGTTGGAGATTTTATAATTAGTTTAAGGTCATTTCAAGGGGGAATAGAATATTCAAACTATAAAGGAATTTGTAGTCCTGCTTATAATATTCTTCGACCTACTTCAGAAAAAGTAAATAAAGAATTTTATAAACGTTATTTAAAAACAGATAAATATATAAGACAATTACAAAGTAAACTTGAAGGAATTAGAGATGGTAAAATGATAAGTTTTAAATATTTTTCAGAAATAAAATTACCATTTCCTTGTTTCGAAGAACAACAAAAAATAGCCAATTATTTAAGTGCTATAGATAAAAAAATAGAAGCCGTACAAACGCAAATAACGCAAACGCAAGCGTTTAAAAAAGGGTTGTTGCAGCAAATGTTTGTTTAAAAATGTCACTACCTCGCGTACGTCATTGCGAGGAGTGAGGTACGAACGACGTGGCAATCTTATGAAAAGAAACGTGAACAACAAACAGATTGCTTCGTTCCTCGCAATGACGGAAACGATAACCAGATTGCTTCACTGCGTTCGCAATGACGAAAAGAGGCACAATGGCGTAAAGAGTAGAATTAATAATTAACAGATTGCCGCGCTGCGCTCGCAATGACCTATGAAACCAGGATACGTTTACATAATAACCAATAAAAACAACACCACATTGTACATTGGTGTAACAGCTAATTTGGTGCAGCGTATTACACAACATAAAGAAAAGCACGATAAAAAGTCTTTTTCTGCACGTTACAATTTAAACAAGTTGGTGTATTATGAAGCGTTTCAAGAAATAGGAGATGCCATAGCAAGAGAAAAACAATTAAAAGCAGGCAGCAGAGCAAAAAAAATAGTATTAATAGAAGGTTTAAACCCAGAGTGGCTAGATTTATTTAAAGAGTTATGAGTAAACAATCTGAAGCACAACTAGAAAACAACCTAATTAAACAATTAGTAGGCTTAGGTTACCAAAACGTATCCATACCAGATGGAGACGCTTTAGTATCTAATTTAAAAACGCAACTAGAAGCCTTTAATAACACCACGTTTTCTAATAAAGAGTTTGATGCCATACTTAACCATTTAGCAAAAGGCAATGTGTTTGAAAAAGCAAAAACCTTGCGTGATAGGTTTAATATTACCAGAGACAATGGAGATAGTTTTTATGTACGCTTTTTTAATAGTGAGGATTATGCAAGTAATTTGTTTCAAGTCACTAACCAAATAACCCAAGAAGGCACTTACAAAAACCGTTATGATGTTACGTTGTTAGTAAACGGTTTACCATTAGTACAAATAGAGTTAAAACGTAGAGGTTTAGAAATTAAGGAAGCTTTTAACCAGATTAATCGTTATCAACGTCATACGTTTTGGTCTAATCATGGCTTGTTTCAATACGTGCAATTGTTTGTTATTAGTAATGGCGTAAATACTAAATATTTAGCTAATAATAAGTTACAGTCAGTAAAGCAAACTTTCTTTTGGGCAGATGTAAACAATAAAAACATTACCAATTTAACAGCCTTTGCTAGTTCGTTTTTAAAACCAAACCATTTGGGTAAAATGATTGCAAAATATATAGTGCACAATCAAACGCACAAAATATTAATGGTGCTTCGCCCATATCAATTTTATGCTACAGAGCAGATTGTAAATCAAGTTGCAACTAGTAATGAGAACGGTTATATTTGGCACACAACTGGTTCTGGTAAAACATTAACGTCTTTTAAGGCAAGTCAGTTACTTATGGATTTGCCTAACGTACACAAAGTGGTTTTTGTGGTAGACCGAAAAGATTTAGACTACCAAACTATGTTAGAGTTTAATAGCTTTAAAAAAGATAGTGTAGATGTTACAGATAATACACAGTCTTTGGTAAAACAACTAACAGACGATTCTAAATTGGTATTAACCACAATACAAAAACTAAACAATGCCATTTCAAAAGCCAATTACGAAAAAAGCTTAACGCACTTACAAGATAAAAAAGTAGTTTTTATTTTTGATGAGTGTCACAGAAGTCAGTTTGGAGAAACGCATAAAAAAATTACCGAATACTTTAAAAGTAGCCAATTATTTGGTTTTACAGGGACACCAATTTTTAAAGACAATGCTTCTAAAAACGATTTAGGAAAACGTACAACTAAAGATTTGTTTGGTAAATGTTTACATAAATACGTGATTACAGATGCTATTAAGGATCAAAATGTTTTACGTTTTGGTATTGAATATGTTGGTAAATACAAACAAAAAGGAAATACTTTAATAGATATTGAAGTGGAAGCCATTGATACAGCTGAAGTTTTTGCAGATGAAAAACGCCTAGAGAAAATTGCTGATTATATGATTGCGTATCACAATCAGAAAACCTTTAGTAAAGAGTATTCGGCTTTGTTTGCAGTGAGTAATATTGAGACGTTAATTAAGTATTATGATATTTTTAAACGTAAAAAAGAGGCAGGCGAACACAATTTACGTATTGCAACAATCTTTACTTACGGAACCAATGAGGATGATGAAGACGCTCAAGATTATATTCCAGGCGATGTATTACCGCAAGCAGCAGAACCACAAACTCAATACAAAACAAGTCATACCAGAGAAAAGCTAGACGAATATATTTCGGATTATAACCAAATGTATAACACTAGTTTTTCAACTAAAGATAGTCAGCAGTTTGAAAACTATTTTAAAGACATAAGTAAGCGTTTAAAAGAACGCGAAAAAACAACCTTCTTAGATAAAGACCGTTTAGATATTGTTATTGTAGTAAATATGATGCTTACAGGTTTTGATGCTAAAAAAGTAAACACATTATACGTAGATAAAAATTTAAAGTATCATGGTTTAATACAGGCATATTCTAGAACCAACAGGATTTTAGGAGAGCAAAAATCGCAAGGAAATATTTTATGCTTTAGAAACCTAAAAAAAGCAACAGATGAAGCAATTACATTGTTTTCAAACAAAGAGGCTATTGAAGACATCATTTTACCACCTTATGAAGCGATTGCAGAAAAATTTGATGACGCACTAAAAAACTTGTTAGACATTGTGCCAACGTTTCAAGAGGTAGATACCTTACCAAGCGAAACAGAAGAGTTGGCTTTTATACAGGCTTTTAGACGTTTATTACGTGCTAAAAACGTTTTAGAATCATACACAGATTTTAATTGGGAAGATTTAGGTATTGATGAGCAAACTTTTGAAGACTTTAAGAGTAAATATTTAGATTTACACGACAAGGTTAAAAATGATAGCCAAAAGCAAAAAACATCTATTCTTGATGATATCGATTTTGAGTTAGAGCTTATTCATAGAGATCAAATAAACGTAGCCTACATTTTACAATTATTAGCAAAATTAAAAGACGCTAAATCTGCAGATGCAAAAGCACAGAAGAAAGCAATTATTGATATGCTTTCTGGAGATGTACAATTACGTAGTAAACGAGAGTTAATAGAAAAGTTTATTGAAGAAAACTTACCACATATTAGTGATGTAGATAGCATACAAGATGAATTTGAACGTTATTGGCACGATGAAAAAGTATTAGCGTTGTCTAAAATATGCGAGGATGAAAAGTTAGACAAAGCTCAGTTTAAAGCATTAATAGAAAGTTATACTTATAACGGTAGAGAACCATTACGAGATGATATTTTTAAATGTTTAGATAATAGACCAAGTATATTACAGGCTCGTTCTATAGGAGAGCGTATTTTAGACAAAATGAAAGAATTTGTACAGATATTTGTTAATGGAATGACAGCATAATGACTTTTATAACTTACTATGCCCACTCTCTAAGCTATAAAAAGTAGCCTGTACATAATCTGTAGCAGTACCGGTATTGTTTTGGTTGTACACGCCAGCTTTAAAATACATATACTGTCCGCCAACATCGTAACCACTGTTGGTCATATCTACAAATTGTTCAATAGCATCTTTGCCGTCTCTGTTAATGGTAACCCACATATTATTGCCTGTAACTTTTACACTGTAGCTAAATTTTTCATCTAGAGCAATACCATCTTTTGGGTTGGCTGCACTTTTAGAACGGCTACCAATAAGGTCATAAAACGTTTCATTGGCAGCATTTTCTTCATGTGCTATATAAATACTCCCTAAAGTGTTATTAGGTAGTTTACGGTAGTAAATACGCAGTGGCTCATCATCATTAGCGTGTATTTGGCCAATAATAACTCTTCCTACTTGGTCATCATCACCAGTTGTGGTAACGTGGTTTACGGCTAATGTAGCGTGTAATTCGCCATCATAACCGCCAGCATTGGTTATATCTTGTTGTGGTGCGCTACCAAAAACCCAATTGTTTTTAGTAACACCTTGTGTGTCTATATTAGTATTGCCAGCGCGTAGCATTTCTCGCAATTCTGTTCTGGTATACTTGGTGTTTTCAGAAGTTTTAAAGCCATCTATAGGACATTTAAATACCATACCACCATCTGCTGCGGTATAAAAGTAATTGTCATTAGTAAACCCATTGTTAAGTTCGTTTTCCTTAACGGTATCGGCTTTGTTATTGTTATCTTCATCTATAGGAATACTAATATTCCAGGTAGCTAAATTAAAATTTGTAGAAGGCGGCATATTGGCGTTTAAATCATTGCTATTTTCATTATTGTTAGTGTTGTTATCTTGGTTAACATCTTGTTCATCAGCCTGTGTGTCTTCTGTAGGGTCTTTTTTCTCCGAGGACGAACCATCACCAGAACTACAAGAAATAACAAAAAATAAAGAACTAAAAATAACGCATAGGCGTGTTGCTATACACCTAAAAATTAGGTGTTTTGTAAAAGAATTGTTTCCGTGCATAAACAATATAATAATATGTTAAAGTGGTAATATACCATAAAAAAGTAATTTGACTATGTAATAGTTGTAGAACTAGCCAAATGGCTGTTTAAAATAGCAAAAGTTTAATATTTTTGCGGTATGAATGATAATTTTGTAAATGAATACTTTGGTATAGGCATACAAAACGGCAAAACACCAGAAAATTTAGGTGTTTTATGGCGTACAGCGCAAAACTTAGGGGCTAGTTTTATTTTTACCATAGGCAACAGGTATGCAAAACAAGCTTGTGATACACACAATGCGGTAAAATCTATACCATATTACCACTACAATACGTTTAATGATTTTAAAAATAACATACCAGTTGGCACTAGAATAGTAGGAGTGGAGCTAGATGATACTGCGGTAGATTTAGAAACCTTTGAGCATCCTAGACGCTGTGTGTACCTGTTAGGAGCAGAGGATCACGGGTTAAGCAAAGAAGCTATAGAGGAGTCGCACTTTTTAGTAAAATTTAAATCTACCTTAAGCTTAAATGTAGCAGTTGCGGGCAGTATTGTTTTATATGATAGGCAACTTGGCAAACCAAGAAGTTAATTTGTAATTTTTTTTAGGGTCTAATTTTTTAAGAAACAAAGAGTTATCTAATACAGCAATAAAAATTACAGAAAAAAGCATAAAATAGTTTTATAGAATAAAAAAAGGTTCTTATATTTGCACCCGCATTAAGGGAATACCTTATGAGACACTTGGAGAAATGGCAGAGTGGTCGAATGCGGCAGTCTTGAAAACTGTTGAGGGTCACACCTCCGGGGGTTCGAATCCCTCTTTCTCCGCTTAGGGATCACCAAATTCCGATAAAAGCCCGTAAACACTATGTTTTCGGGCTTTTTTAATTTTCTTTAATATCATCTAAAACCATATAAAAATAAATGATTAGGTGCGTAATTCGGTGCGTAAATTTTCAATCTAAAATACGCACCGAATAGACTGTTATTCGTTGATATAAAGGTACTTGCGTGTAATTTATGTTTTTAATTTTTGTATCTTTAAGTGGAATAAAAACCACGCACCAATGCAAACTAGATTCTCAGTCCTATTTTATCCTAGAGGAAACGATATTGATAAGAATGGTAACGCTCCTATTTATTTAAGAATTACGGTAGATGGAAAACGTAGCGAACTGAGCATTAAGCGTAAGGTACTTTTGACTAGATGGAATTCTGAAGGTGGAAAAGTCCGTGGTACAACTGCTGATGTAAGGGAACTCAATAGATATATAGACACTATTAAATTTAAGATTTATAAGATACACGATATGCTATCCGAAAATCAAGAGTTAGTTACTGCTGATATTATTAAGAATATCTATCTGGGGAAAGGAAAAAAATATAAAATGCTGTTAGAAATCTTTCAGACTCACAATGATAAGATAGAACGTTTGGTGGGTAAGGAATTTGCCCCAGGAACCATTGAGCGATACAAGACCGCAAAGAAACACGTCTCGGACTACATCAATCTAGAATACAAGACCAAGGATATTCCGGTAAAAGATGTTGACCATAAATTTATTTCAGGATTAGAATATTATTTAAAGACAGAGCGGAAGTGTGCACACAATACAGCTGTTAAATACGTTACTAATTTTAAAAAAATCATTCGTATTGCTTTTGCAAACGATTGGATTCAAAAAGACCCTTTTTTAAATTGGAAAGCTAAGCTCAAAGTTGTAGAGCGCGAATTCTTAACAGAAGAAGAAATTCAAAAGATAGCGGAAAAGGAATTACATACAGAACGTTTAGACCAAGTTAAAGATATCTTTCTCTTTTCTTGTTTTACCGGACTTGCATATGCTGATGTAAAGAAACTTTCGCGTAACGACATTGTAATTGGCATAGATGGAGACAAATGGATTATAATAAAACGTTCTAAAACCGATACGCGAAGCAGTATTCCATTATTACCCACAGCTATTGATATTTTGAATAATTATGACGACCATCCCGATGTTTCGAATAAAGGTAGACTACTTCCGGTATTAAGTAATCAAAAAATGAATGCCTACATTAAGGAAATAGCTATACTATGCAAAATAACAAAGAATCTAACTTTTCATTTGGCGAGACACACTTTTGCCACTACAGTAACATTGTCAAACGGTGTACCTATTGAATCTGTAAGCAAAATGCTTGGTCACAAATCTTTAAGAACTATGCAGCACTACGCCAAAATTTTAGATAGAAAGGTGAGTGACGATATGAAGATACTTAAGGCGAAAATACAAGCTTCTAACCAAGTAGTAGAAAGAAAGATAAAATAGCCTTCTCAAAAGGGTGTCAATGGCCTTAACCACCTTCATTTCTTAGTTTTTCCACATAGCCAGAAATTGGACTCCTCATTTTAGGTGCTTTTAATTCAAAATCGTTTTTAGCAAAAATCCTCGCTATAGTTTGCCAATTATCTGTTTTCCATTTTTTCGATTTAATAAAAGCATGAAATTTTCGTGCTTCTATCTCCGGCCAATTATTTTGTTTGAAAAATGAAATAACTTCACTTTCATTAAAAATTAGGGCAGGCTGTTTATTTAAGTTTTCTTTTGTTTTATGTTTATAATAAGATACTAAATTTTGGCTAGGTTCTGGAACGAAGTTGTCCAAAATTTGGACCTTTAGTGTATTATTGGTTGTACCACTTTTGGGACAAGCTCTGGTCATCTTAATCTTAGAACCTCTTGATGGATGATATGATGGATAGTAGGTAAGGTATCCCCAGGCATCTAAATCTCGCAAATGATTATGATACGTTGTTTTTGATTTAATCTTTGCTCGCTCCATTATGAGCTCCCGATTTATGGTTAAGGTCTGTTTGAAAAACTTTTTGTTCCATAAATAGAAGAAGGCAAGGTATAATGTGATATGACCTTGTTTAATACGTTCATCGTTATTGAATATTTCCAATATCGTATTGAGTTGAATAATGTAGTTTACACTTTTCATTATGCATCATCATTGTTGTTCAAATATTTCTTTTCGCGAAAGTGAATGTCTTTCTCCAGATAAGGGTCATTTTTCTCCACCATTCGTGCTCTCTTTTTTGATCCAGTCTGTTCAAAAAGAGACTGTAAAATTGATACCGTCGGTTTGGTCTGGTTCTTTTCGATGTCTTTCATTATGGCAATCATTCCATTCATTCGTTTCTTGATGAGTAATGAAATTCGCTTTTCTAAGGTTTCTATATTTGGTTCTATTGATTCTACTGGGGAAATATTATTTTCTTGAAAAAATTCAATCATCACTAATACGGTCATTGATTTTGAAAGTGACATTTCTTTACAAAACCCATTGAATTTTTCCGCTACTGAAGCTTTGATGCTTAGGCTCTTAAATTGTTCTTTTTCATATCCTTTTTCCATTTTTCCGTAAAAAATTTATTGTTTTTATTGGGTTGAGGGCGTTTTTCCGTGAAAAACAATACTTCAATTTTTAAAACACAAAACAGTTAATCGCGTAAAGCACTGATTTTACTGGTGTTTCGAAAAAAACTGAATATCGTAACATCGCACCAGCGTGTTACCCTCTTGCTATACAATCCCTCCATTTAATTTCGGGTTTGCAGTACTTTTTATCTAAAGCTAAAAAGCTTTTATGGTTGATTAATAGTACTTTCATTTTTTAAGAAACTACTACTCCTTTTTTATAGTTATCTTATTAATATTGCAAAACATTGACATTTTTGTATTATGATTATGAACATAATACGTCAATATCTAAGCCAATAATATATGTTGTTGATTGGTGTCAATTAGTTGCCACAATGGCATTAATTCACATACTTATTATATCCTGAGCGTTTTCCTTTTCATTTGGCTTACAAAGAATGAATTTGATATAAATTGCTGTCTTTTGACTATTCTGGATAGAGATGAGCAGAATTTTGATATCCACTTACTTCCCATAGCGCCATCGCTGTTACCTTTTCGGTAACCGACACTAAAATTTTGTGCGAATAAGAACTTATAAAAGTGAGTGCGCGAACGGTTATGCAGTTCGTTTCGGACAGAATTTTAAACTTTGTGAAGTGAAAGGTGTAATTGAAATGAATTAGCGGACTCTATTTCAAAGTTGATCAGGTGTTGTTCAGATATAATGAGCGTATTCAGCTTAACAGCTGGTGTAGAAATAATGATTATACTTTGAAATTGTGTCCAAGACTTTTATGAAAGAAGCTCTTTCCCTGAAGTGGAGAGCAACGGAATGAAAGGGAATGTGCTAAGTGGGATTGAAATGATTATTTGTAACAAAAAATCAAAACATAATTTAAAGTTATAAACTTTATGAATCAGCAATAAATTAAAAAGAGCCTTCCGAAAAAGACTCTTTCATTATTGGCTTAATGTTAGTTGTTTGAATGGTCATCACTTTTTGTTTCACCAGATTGATTCATTGCCATTTCGTGGTCGTATTTACAACACCCTGGCAAACTATCATATGCTTCTTCATCACCTGCAATTTTTTCAGTATCATAACCTGAAGCTGCGATTGCTTTATGGATTGCCATTGCATCGGTTTTTGTATCATCAAAAGACACATCAATCTTCTTTTTATCGACATCCCAATTAGCACTTTCAACACCTTCAACACCGTTAGCTGCTTTTTCGATAGTGTTTTTACACATTCCGCAATTTCCTCTTACACCAAAAGACAGGTCTGTCATTGCCATATCTTTTGACATTTCAGTAGTTGTGGTTTCTGTTTCTTTTTTGGTTTCGTTTTTACAACTTGTTAAACCTAATGCTGCTATTACAGCTACACTTAAAATTACTTTCTTCATTGTTTAAAATTTAATTGTTATTACTTGATTTATTATTCTATTACTTGTTTTACTTCACCACAGGTTAGCATGGCGCTGCCAAAGTATGGATTGATTACTTTTTCTTCTTTACTCAACCAATATGCACCATTGTTGTTATCTGCCATTGGGCAAAACTCCACATAGACCTTTTCATTGACACCAAACAATTGAACAGCATTGATTAGATGTGATGATAAATGTTTAAAATGGTCTCTTTGTGATTTTATATCTGACGTTTCAGAAATTGAAGTTGCAGAAGATTTTATGTCGCCTTCTAATGACATCCAATGGTTATGCGCCTTATTATCTGACAACAATTTCATATCTACTTTGTTCAATTTATTTAATAATGTTGTTGCGCTTGTTGAAGTACTTTTTGAATCTTCTTTTACTAAAGCATCTTTTAAATTGATATACGCATTGAAAACAGCTTTTAACTGCTCTTGAAATTTCGCTGATACTTCCAAACGCTCATTCATATTAGTGTGGTCATTTTCTTTGTTAGATGCATTGTTATCCATACCTAAATGACCTTCGTGTCCAGTCATTACTTTACCACCATCTTTATTCATCATAGACTTTTTTCCTTGTAATTGAGCTGCTGCATCAACCGTAAATGTACCGTTAGTCACTATTTCATTTCCAACAAATAAACCTTCTACAACTTCATATTCATTACCAATTTGATTGCCTAATTTAATTTCACGCATTTCAAAAATAGGTTGGTCTGGATTTGTTTTAAGGTACACCACAGAGCGTTCACCTGTCCATAACACAGAAGATGCAGGAATTGTTAATACTCCGTCATTTTTAGCTGTACTGCCTTCAATATTTGCGGTTACAAACATTCCTGGTTTAAATACATCGTCCTTATTGCTTAAAACAACACGCAAGGTTACAGTTCTTGTTTTCGTGTTTAAAACTGGGTCAATGAAATCTACTTTACCTTTAAACTCTTTATTAGGATAAGCATTGGTTGTTATCATCACTTCCTGTCCTTTTTTAAAGCGGTCAATCTGATTTTCATACACATCAAAGTTTCCCCAAACTGTGTTGAGATTGGCAATTTTTAATAAGGGTTGTCCTTGTTTGATGTAATCGCCTTGCTCTACCAATTTTTCTGTAACAGTACCCGAAACGGTTGCATAAACAGGAAAGTTTTCTTTCACTTTTCCAGTTTCTTCAATCTGATTGATTTGATTTTCAGAGAGCTTCCATAATTTCAATTTATTACGGACTGCTTTGTATAAAGCAGGTTGTGATTCTTTTAAAGATGCTGCTGTAATTAATTCTTGTTGTGCTGCATAGAGTTCTGGCGAATAAATGGTTGCCAATAATTGACCTTTACGAACTTCTTCCCCTGTAAAACTCACATTCAAGCGTTCAATTCTTCCAGCGAAATAACTTACTTGTACTGCATTGGCTTCTTCATTTTCAGCAATTTTACCAGATAGTTTAATGGTATTGCCTTCTGCATTGCCTTTACCCACGACGGTTGTTTGGATATTGGCTAAAGCCATTGCGTTTTCTGTGAGCTTGAATTGGTCTGCTAACAGGCCATCTGCACTATTTTCAGCAGGAATTAAATCCATACCACAAATAGGACAATCGCCTGGTTCTGGTTGCATAATTTGTGGATGCATAGAACAAGTCCATAATTGATTGGTTTCTTCAACCGCATTGTAATTATGGTCTTTTTCTTTATTTGATGAGCCACCAAAAAGTAACCAACCCAATAAAACACCTATTACGAGTATGCCAATATATATGACTATTTTATTATTTTTCATTCTCTAATCGTTTTATCATTGCTTTCATTTCTTTTATTTCTTTACGCTGTGCCTTTATAATGTCTTCTGCTAATTTCTTAACTTCTGGGTCTTGAATATCTGCTCTTTCACTTGTTAAAATAGCGATAGAATGATGTGGTATCATTGCTTTCATCCAAAGGACATCACCAATAATTGGTGCTTGAGTTCTTACCAACCCTAATGCACCCACAAACAGAATGAAACTACCTGCAAGTATGGCGATATTCTTCTTTTTATTATTATACATTTTTCGCATAAAAAACCACATTATTACTGCCATTGTTGAAATCCCTAAACACGTCATGTAGAATCGTGTTAAACTAAACCATACGTGGTCTATGGAATAGGTGTTTAAATACATTGTGATGTACATTGCTACAAATGAGCAAGCCAACATTATAAAGAAGGTTTTGTAATTTCCTTTGTTTGAGTGTTCTTTTGAATTTTCCATAATTTTTGATTTTATAGTTAAACTTTTACTTACTTAATTTTAATATCCTGAATGCACCTTGTATCACCAATCCAAATACAATGATTCCTATAATTAAATCTGGAATACCAGAATGCAGCCAATTGACCAACACGCCTGCTACAATTACTCCGAGATTTATTATAATATCGTTTGATGTGAAAATCATACTTGCACGCATATGTGCTTCATTACTTTTTGATTTTTGTAAGAGGTACAAGCAAATGCCATTTGCAATTAAAGCAAATATTGAAACGATAATCATTGTTGAAAATACAGGTAAAGCTTCATAACCTAAAAACCGACGTATCACTTCAACAATTCCAATAATTGCAAGGGTTACCTGAAAGTAACCTGCATATTTTGCAATACGTTTCTTTTTTAAAACCGTTCCACCAACCGCTATTAAACTCAATCCATAAACAAATGAATCTGCCAACATATCTAAACTATCAGCAACTAATCCCATTGATTTTGAAATAAGTCCTGTACTCATTTCAATAATAAAAAATGCAAAATTGATAATAAGAACTGTCCACAATAGTTCAGATTGACTCCTCGTAGATTCAGTAATGATTGTGTCTGTTTCTTCTGAACTGATTAAACTTTCATTTAATTTTAATTCTTTTAAGGCATTACCAATTTCATTTACATTTGAATTATGATATAGTGTTAAGATTCTTTCTCCTAAATTGAAATCAAGTTGTTTGATACCATCTATATCAGATAGCTTCATCTTAATTAGATTTTCTTCAGAAGGACAATCCATTTTTGATATTTTGAAAATAGATTTTTTCATTTTAAGAAATTAGCATAATTATGGCCATAATTATCATTATAGCGTTTTCAATAAATGTGGCTTCAGTCATCGGTAATTTTAAAGCTGTACCCAAACACGCACATCGTATTGATTTTTTGTCCAATAATGTTTTTGTTACTCCAATGGTTGTTATCCCTAATACTATTAGTGTAATTATTAAAGCTACATTGATTTCAAATCGCATTAAAAACATCAGTCCTAATGCTGTTTCAATAAATGGATAAACTTTCCCATAAAAAGGAACACGTTTAGCTAAAGGGTCGTACATACGGAAGGATTCAGGAAAACCTTTTAAATCTAACATCTTGAAAAAACTAAAAACGATGTAGAATAAACCCATAAAGTCGAGCATAAACGCACTCCAACTCCAACCTTTATAATGTAATAATATACTTGCTGTTGCTATATAAAAGATGATTAGCAATAGTGGTTTGAGTTGTTGTAACTTGCTTTTTTCTTCTTCCATTGGCATTGCCGACATACTTGAAGATGCAAATACATTCTTCTCATTCTTTTCAGATAAAGTATACTTTTCTGGTAATGCTTTTTGTAGTATATCAGTTGAAATATGCTTATTCATTTTCACTTCTGCCTCACCTTTTTCAAGATTAACAGACACCTCTGATACGTGGGCTATTTCACTTAAATATTTCTCGACGGAAGCCTTACAGTTATTGCAAGTCATTCCCGCAATCTTATATGTGTGTTTCATTATTGCTGTGTTAAATAATTAATAATCGTTGATTGAACATAATAAGTTCTAATTGATTCTATTTGGTTCATTTGAAATTTTAACTGCAACTCTTGAATATCCAAAACATCATTAAAATCAATCGTTCCTGTTTCATAGCTTTTGATTAAAATATCTTCTGCATCTTTGGCTTGCTGTAGGTTTTTGGTTTGGGTAGCATAACTAATTCTTGCAGAAATGCGTTCGTTATTCGCTTTGTCTAAAAGCGTTTCCAATGCATTTAAACGTTCCTGTTTTTGAGCAGTAATTTCCTGCTGTTGCAACTCATTTTGTTTGGTTTGGGATTTATATTTCTTATTGAAAATTGGGATAGAAACCGAAACCATTGGCATTACAATATCCTTTCCGTTATCACTGAAATCCATATTTGGTCTTTCAGCGACATTGATATAGTCTAATCCAAAACCAATCATAAGACTGCTTTCTTTTTGATTCAATAATTCTGATTGCTCTATGGATTGATAGAGTTTATCATACTTCAACAATTCGGGATGTAATGCTAAATTTTCAGTAGTAATTTCAAAATCTTCTGAAGGTATCATTAGACTATCTACCACATTGACCTCAACATCATTTTCTCGATTCAATAGATTATTGAAGTTAGTTTGTTCTGCTAAAAATTGTTGTTGCAATACATCTTTTAATTGTTGCATTTCGTTTTGACGCATTTGCAATCTTAATACATCTACTGCGGATGCTTTACCAACCTCAACAGAAGTTAATGCCAATGTTTCGTAAGTTTCAAGTAGTTTAATGTTTTCAGTTAACACCTCTTGCTTTGCTTTGTTGGCGTATAGATTATAATAGGATTGTGATACCGAAGCCATTAGTTTTCGCTTTGCGATAACAATGTCCTCGTATTTAGCATCTGCCAATGAACTTACATAGTTTTCTCTCGATGTAATGGTTCCGAACCACGGTAACATTTGTTTAGCAGATACTTTAAAGCGTTGTGCACCTGTTCGTGTTTCTGGCTCACTCACAAAATAACCAACACCAAATACGGTATTAGGAATGGTGTTGACCTCGTTTACCTTTTCGGAAGCTCTTTTGTATTGTAACTCAAACTTTTGAATTTCTGGATTGTTTGATTCTGCTTCTTGAATGTAGGATTGAAGCTCTTGTGCTTTCGCGAAAGCGGAAACAAACAAAATGCTGATTATTAAAATTATATTTTTCATTTTGATGTTCTTTTAAGTTGAACTTCTGCTTTCCAGCTATACAATACTGGTACAACAAACAAAGTGATTAAGGCTATAAGCATTCCACCAAAACTCGGTATGGCCATAGGTATCATAATGTCACTTCCTCGTCCTGTTGATGTGAGGATTGGTAATAGTGCTAAAATGGTTGTAGCTGTAGTCATTAAACAGGGTCTGATTCGTTTTTCACCTGCTTCAACTACTGATGCTCTAATTTCCTTTTTATTATCTGGTGTGTTTCTATCGAATGTTTGGGTTAAATAAGTTGCCATTACTACACCATCATCTGTTGCAATACCGAAGAGAGCAATAAAACCAACCCAAACCGCGACACTTAAATTAATCGGATGCATCTGAAATAAGTCTCGCATATTTTCCCCAAAGAAATTGAAGTTTAAAAACCAACCTTGACCATAGAGCCATATCATTACAAAACCACCTGCAAACGCTACTGCAATACCTGTGAAAACCATTAGTGATGTCCCGACAGAACGGAATTGGAAATACAGAATTAAGAAAATGATGGCCAATGCTAACGGTACAACAACCGACAAGGTTTTTTCTGCTCTTAATTGATTTTCGTAAGTTCCTGTGAATGCATAGTTGATTCCTTTTGGTACAATTAACTCACTAGAATCTATCTTTTCTTGAATCAATGCTTGTGCATTTTCAACAACGCTTACTTCTGCAAAGCCATCCAATTTATCAAACAAGACATAACCCACCAAAAAGGTATCTTCACTTTTAATGACTTGCGGACCTTGTTCATATTTTATTGTTGCCAATTCGCTTAATGGTACAGGACTGCCTTTTTCTACTGGTACATAAATCTGTTGTAAGTCTGTTGGATTAGCTCTTAATTCTCTTGGGTATCGTACTCGAACACCATAGCGTTCTCGACCTTCTACCGTTTGGGTTAATACCATACCACCAACTGCTACTTTCAGTACATTTTGTACATCATCTATTGATATACCATAACGTGCAATCTTTTCTCTATCAATATCAATTAACAAATAGGGTTTACCAACAATACGGTCTGCAAAAACAGCTTCTTTTTTAACACCTTCAGCTTCCTTGATAATGTTTTCTAATTGCACACCAAACGCTTCAATTTGTTTTAGATCTTGACCTTTTATTTTTATACCCATTGGTGCTCGCATTCCTGTTTGAAGCATCACTAATCGGGTTTCAATAGGTTGTAGTTTTGGTGCAGAGGTTACGCCTGGCAATTTGGTAACTCTTACGATTTCATTCCAAATATCATCAGGTGACTGTATCTCTGGTCGCCAGTTTCGGTAGAATTCACCATCATCGTCAGGAATGAGTTGAGACCTTTCGACTGCGCTCAAGGTGACATTTTCAGTAGTATTTGGAGTTGAAATAAAACGGCCATCTTTTAACTCAAATAAACCATCATCATTAACTTTGTAGCGTTGACGTTGTCCGCTTTCATTCAGCATATATTCTGGTTTGTACTGAATGATATTTTCATACATTGATAAGGGAGCTGGGTCTAAAGCTGATTCTGTACGACCTGCCTTACCAACTACTGTTGCAATCTCTGGAATACTGGCAACAGCCATATCCAATTGTTGTAAAACCCGTTTATTTTCTTCCACGCCAGAATGAGGCATCGAGGTTGGCATTAGTAAAAATGAGCCTTCATTCAATGAAGGCATAAACTCTTTGCCTGTATTTTTCATAATGAAAAAACCTGCAATGACAATTGCTGTTGGGACAGACAAAAAGAGCAACTTATTATCTAAACACCACTTTAAAATGCGTGTGTAGTATTTGATGAATAATGAGAAAATACCTAATAAACCAAAGCAAATAACACTAACAAAAATAAGATTCCAGAAAATGCTTTTATCAATGCCTAATGGTCTCCAATATTCGGCTAATAAAAATACTATTGCTGATGCTGAAATAATAATATTAATAAGGTTCGCTTGCTTGTCTGTTATCTTATTTTGAAGATTGAGACCTGCTGTAATTCCAAAAGCTATTAATATCAACCCTAACCAATACCCAGAGACTATGGCTACAATTCCCAATGCTATTAAAACACCATTTAAAACATATTTAAAAGTGTTTTTAATACTTTTCTTTTTGAATAAGAATGCAGCAAACGGTGGAATCAAAAATAACGCTACAATAATGGATGCTGTTAGTGCAAAAGTCTTGGTGAAGGCTAATGGTCTAAACAGTTTTCCTTCCGCTCCAATCATTGTAAATACAGGAATGAAACTAATAATAGTTGTCATAACTGCGGTTACAATTGCACCAGACACTTCAGCTGTTGCGTTATAAACTACCGTGTTAATGGATTTAGTTCCATCATCTTCATCCAAATGCCGAATAATATTTTCTGATAGTATGACACCAACATCGACCATTGTTCCGATAGCAATAGCAATACCTGATAAAGCGACAATGTTGGCATCTACACCAAAGAGTTTCATTGCAATAAATACCATTAAAACTGCAACAGGTAATAGTCCAGAAATTAGTACGGAAGCTCGAAGATTAAACACCATAATAATTATTACTAAAATGGTAATCAATATTTCAAGAGTTAGGGCTTCGTTAAGTGTGCCTAATGTTTCTTGTATCAGTTCTGTTCTGTCATAAAAAGGCACTATGGTTACTTGTGAGGTTCTACCATCCGCTAATACTTTCGAAGGTAATCCTGCGCTTAACTCGTTAATTTTTTCCTTTACGTTATTAATGACTTCCATTGGATTTGCGCCATAACGAGCCACCACAACAGCACCAACAACCTCTGCACCTTCTTTATCTAATAAACCACGTCTTGTTGCAGGACCTAATGAAACTTTACCAATATCCTTTATCCTAATTGAAGTATAATCTTCTGAAGTGACTACTGCATTTTCGATGTCTGAAATGGATTTCACATAACCCAAACCACGAACTAAATATTCGGCTTGGTTAATTTCCAAAGTCTGTGCACCAATATCTTTGTTGCTTTCCTTAACCGCTTTTACAACGTGATGTAATCCAATATTATATTGACGCATCAATTCTGGATTCACATCCACTTGATATTCTTGAACATAGCCACCAATAGAAGCAACCTCTGAAACACCACTTGCAGAGGACAGCGCATACTTTACATAGTAATCCTGAATACTGCGTAACTCTTGCAAATCCCAACCACCAGTTACATTTCCGTTTTCGTCACGACCTTCAAGTGTGTACCAAAATATTTGTCCTAATCCTGTGGCATCTGGGCCCAAAGCAGGATTCACACCTTCAGGTAATAAACCACTTGGTAAGGAATTAAGTTTTTCGAGAATACGACTTCTGCTCCAGTAAAATTCTATATCCTCTTCAAAAATGATATAGATGCTTGAAAACCCAAACATAGAGGAACTACGAATGGTTTTTACACCTGGAATACCGAGTAAAGATGTTGTGAGTGGATAGGTAATTTGGTCTTCTATATCTTGTGGTGAGCGACCATCCCATTTAGTAAATACTATTTGTTGGTTTTCACCTATATCTGGTATGGCATCTACAGCAACTGGATTACTTGGTAAGAAACCAGTATCCCAATTGAAAGGTGCATTAACCGTTCCCCATCCTACAAAAAGGACGAGTAGCAGAACTGCTACGAGTTTGTTTTCTATTAAAAATTTGATGCTTTTATTGAGCATTGGCTTTGATTATTAAACAGTTGGACATTAGTGTTTGGAAAACACCGAATACAGCAAATTATCCTTACGACATTGCAGTCATAGGATAAAAAAGTCTATTGTTTAAAAATCAAATTAAGTATGTTTCGTCAATCTTGTAGAGTTGCCTGACGACGAGTGGCGGTTTGTATTCTTCGTAAGTAGAAACGTTATTTTCTAAACCTTCAAAAAGGCTAATGTAAGTGTAAACAAATGAAGCGATGAATACCTGTTGCTCAAATGAGATTTTGTCAACTTGGAATTGTAATTCATCTTGACCATCGACAACTAATTGTTCCTCATCACAACAATTTTTCTTGGTGATTGAACAACCATCAGTTGAAGGTTTTTCCATTTCCATACCGCAACCTTTGGCTTTATGGAAAATAGCAGTTTCTACTAAAGTATCTCCACAATAATGCATATTCACAGTAAATGACATTGTAGAGAATAACACTACAAAAGTCATTACTAAAGACATTATTTTATGGAAAATACTTTTCATTATAGCAAAATTATCATTTTTTTTTTAGTATTTGGGTGCTTTTTAACGTATTGTTGTGCTGCTATCAGATATCAATCATAGTATATTAGCTCAAACACGTTACTCCTGAACCTAAATAAAACATTCGAACCCTCGGAGTTTTTATTTTTAAAATGTTAAAATTTAAAAAAAATTAAAATTATTTTTAGGGTTAATCAATGTTGAAAATTTGAATTTTGATTTTTATCTTCAAAAATAAAATCGCACTAAAATATAACCGTAAAAATCTGTATTTCAAGTAGTTGTAAATTAGGTGCGTATTTAGGTGCGTATTTTTAATTTTAAAAAAGTTAAACTACTGATTATCAGTATAATTATAAAAAATGGATAGTTCCTCTTTCTCCGCAAAAGAAACCCGTAACGAAAGTTACGGGTTTTTGTTTTTTAAAACTACGCTGAAAATTTATTTTCAGAAGTAGTTTTAAAAAACAAAAATCTACAAACGTAGTTTGTTAGGGTTTTATGCTTGCCAAGGATACTTACCTGGGATGCACGCAGTGAATCCCTCTTATTGATTTAAGATTTAGGCATTTGCAAAATGCAGTAATAGGGATAGATTAGTTTTCTTAATGTTTACTAAGCTCTATCAGTTCCCATTCACCATTGCCCTCTTTTATTAGGTAAACATCTACATTAACATCTTTATCATTACCAATTACTTTTATTGATAGTAGAGCTTCGCCATTGCCGTTAGTCATATTAATGCTTCCTGTAGGCATTATACCATAGTCTTTAATACCTCCAGTTTCAGATTGTATTTTTTCATTTTTTTCAATTTCAATAATAGCAATCTTATAAGCGTCAGAATTTTTCATTACAGAGCCAACAAAGAAAAATACAACTATAAAAAATGTAAATCCTGCTACTACTAATGCTAGTATTCTAGGTAGTTTTGCTGGTTTGTTAGGGTTTTTAACTACAATAGCTTTTGCCGTTTTATCTCCTAATCTTTTTTTATGTTGATTGGTCGCAAGAACTATAAATTCTACAGGCCAAATAATTAAATATAAGTTTCTAATAAATAATCTGCCAAAAGAAGGAACATTAGACGAGTTATTTTCATCACGAACCATAATTCCCATAATCCATTTACCTGGACTAATGCCTTTTATAGCGTCTTTTGAAAAATATAGAAATAAACCAATACCCATTACTGGTAACATCTTAGACAAAATATTACTAAAATTAGTTTCGTTTATAAAGTCTGATCCAAGAGATAAAAAAGTAATACTTGTAATTAGAAATGAAAATATATAGTGATCAATAATGAATGCTACTATTCGTCTTTTTCTGCTAGATAAGTTATAGGTATTTTCTAAATTTTGATTCATTAGTTGGTGGGTAATATTTATGATTGGCTTAGTTAGTAAATATAAAAACTATTTAAAACAAAAAACTTTTTTCTGGTTATCAAGTAAATCTAGAGTTATTTTATAGCAATAGAACTATCTATTACTTGGAGTAATGGTTGCATTTTTTTGTTGTAGGCACCAATTTCTCTAACAATTATATCTGTAATAATTAACCTTCCGTGTACGTGTTTGGCAGTTGTATAGTAATATTGAGTTTCTTCATCAACCTTAAAACTTTTGGTTATGAATGAATCTGTTACTTTTAAGTCATCATAAGCTTCATATTCACCTTCGGTTACAAAATTATCATACAAGTCCAATTTTAATTCCTTAAAAAATTGACTATTTATTTCGATAGTGTTTTTTCCATTATTCTGATAGTTTACAAGAGACATTTGTAACATTCCATCATCTGTTTTTGCTCTAAACCTATCGCTATCATAAGGTATCCAATCCACTGGTAGATTAACAAGAAGTAAGTTGTCTATCAAGTGTTTTTTAAAATCTGTAACAAATTCAAAACCTTTTTTTTCTTCTTTCTTTTTACTATTAAAGAATGAAAATAATCCCATATTATTTCTGCTTTTAATGATTGTAGTATACTAATGTAGTGCATACAAACTAAATATAGAATATATAGATTGGTAAACTTTAGTAGTTTCTAAAGTTGTTTTAGGTGGTAATAGCGGTAGACTGTTATAAGGTATATTTTTTTAAAATTTCGCCATTTTAAACAAGGGTAAATATTACTTGCGTTGTCTTAACGAGGGTAAATATACCAAAAAATTACCTTTGTTTAAATAATAAAGGTAATTATAACTCTCATTAAATAGATAAGAATAAAATATAAAAGCAAATATAAGTAACCACATAATGCCAACGCTAAATGCTATAAAGATTAAGCCCTAAAGGGTTTTAAATAAAACTTTTTTCATAATAGTTCTTTTATTTCATTAAACATAATTAACACAAAAAAAATTATTCAAAAACGTTCTGTACTCAATCACATTTTGTGCAGTATCATAATCAACTTTTAAGAAAACAGAAGTAAAACTAACACGAGTTACACCATTTGGATAAGTAATATTGTTTTATTTACTACCTACTTATAAAAACAAAAAAAAGAGATAATCACAATTACCTCTTTTATATACTTTAAGTACATTAGTTGTTTATGAGTAACACTGCTCACACTTACCTTGTAGTAGTACTTGTGAAACATCTACAATTCTGTTAGGAATTTTAGGTATTACAACATCTGCAGGCAGGCAATCTACCTTACCACAGTTAGAACATTGAAAATGAGGGTGGGCATCTGAATGATTGCTAGATGAGCATCCGTTGCATTTTGCGTACCATTTGTGACCGTTTTTACCTAAAAAAGAATGCAAGTAGCCATCGTCTTCAAGCTTGTCTAAAACACGATAAATAGTGGTTTTATTCATTTTAGAGCTAAAACGTTCTATTAAAGCAGTTACAGAAATTGCCGCTGAACTCTTATCAAATTCATCAAGTAAAATTTTAACCGATTTTGTTTTTCTAATCACTCCCATACCACAAAAATAATGCAACTGGAATGCAAAAAAAAGAAACCGTCTATTTTTAACTTAATTAACAAGCAGTTGAGTAGCAATTTATAGCAAAACTAATCTACTATTTTTATGTCTATAGATGTTCTAGATTGCCATCCTGTTTTATCTGTAACGGAATAAGCACAATGATAATCACCCGTATCAATATCATCCGGAATTGTTAAACTTACGTTTATTTCATAACTGGTAGAACCTTCTGGAACGGTAAAATTCTCCATATAAATAAACGGGTTTACGGCTTGTTTTACAGGGTATAAATTACACTCTCCTTCTTGATCATCATGGGTGTGATGATCAAAATTATGATGCATATCTAAGCTATAAGAAGCTAAAGCTTTATTATCTGTAACCTGCGCTCTAAAGTTATAGGTTTCTCCTTTTTTTAGTAGCGTACAAGGCTGTGGAAAACCTTGAGTATAATTAATACTAATTGTTGGTTTTTCTTCATCCTTATCATTGCTGTCATCACTAGAACAAGAAGTAATAATAGCAAGCAACGATAAAAAGAAGACGTATTTAAGTGTAATTTTCATTTTTAAGAATTTTAAAACCGCATAGCGTGTTTTACTCTATGCGGTATTTTTTATTACTCAGTTACATCAATATGTGTATCGTATTTTTTGGTGTTACCGTCTTCATCTTCAACAGTAAAAACCATATGGTATTCACCAGCAGGTGCAGTTGCAGGTACATCTATATGTTCATGAAATTCTGCTTCAGTTTTCTCATGGTACTTTTCTAAATATTCTTTTTCAAAATCCCATTCTACTTCACCGTCTTTTAAAGTAAGTCCGTGAGCATGAATATCTACAGTTATATTATGTATGCCATTAACAGCATTAATCATAAATTCTGCGTGAAAATCTGTTCCTCTAGCAACGCTTTCATCAATAGACATTTCACCTAAAGTAATAGGATCTTTAACATCTATATGGCCTTCAATTTCTGTACTATTACCTTCTTCATCTGTAACTACCAACTCTATATGGTACTCACCAGCAGGTATGTTTGCAGGTACATCTATATGTTCATGAAAAGTAGGGTTTATTGCTAGGTATTTTTCATCTGTAAATACTTTTTCAAAATCCCAGTCAACTTCATCTTCACCTATTTCTAAGTCGTGTGCATGAATGCTAATAGAAATACTTTTTACTGTAGCTTCAGCATTAATTTTTGCTTCTAAATGAATGTCAGATCCTTTATAAACGTATTGTTCTGTAGAATGATCACCACCTTCACCATATTCAAAATCTGTAATAATTGGCGCGTTTAAAGAGTTACTGTCATCATCACTACTACATGATTGTAAAAAGAGTCCTAGAAAAGCAACTATTGCTAAAAGTTTAAAGTTGGACATTTTAATGTTTGTTCTCATTGTTTTTAATTTTAATTGTTGTTTATATTTATTTAAATGGAATTGTTAATGACACCGAAATGTTTCTACCAGCTTCAGGAACGTCTATCAGCCTATAAAAACTAGTGTGATTGTAATATGTGGTATTGAATACGTTGTTTAATTTTAGCCGTACATCTATAGGTGCACTATTTTTAAAAATGTCTAATTTTGATGTAAATGACATATGTAGCACATTGTAACCGTCTGTTGATTGCTCTGGTGGTACAATATCTTCTTGTGCAGCAGTAATTCTATAGTCCGCGTTAATTGCAGGTGTTTTAAAAACTGAAAAATCTTTAATTTTATAGCTCGCAGAAAAGAGTCCAGATAAAGGAGGCGAAAACGGAAGTGTAAAGTCTTTTTTTAATCCGCTTGTTTGTCTGGAGTACACATATTCTGCAGATGCTGTCAACTCTAGGTTTTTAATAACAGTAGTGCTAGCACTAAGTTCGCCACCAATTCTAAAAACTTTACTTTGTGTGTATTCGTAAATTTGTAAGGTTTCAAAATAATTAGAGGTAGGATTTAAATAGATGTAGTTCTCAAATAAATTAAGAAAAGGACTAATGCCTAAACTAAACTGTTTTTTAGTGTGATTTATATCTAGGTCTAGTTGATAAGCAACCTCTGGTTTTAGGTCAAGATTACCTTTCTCAAACCTATACATATGGTAGTTTACTCCGTCTGAAGCCAACTCGTTAGCAAGTGGCATTCTAAAACTTTTGCCTAAGTTTACTTTGTACGTGGTGTTGTTTTTAATGTGACTAACACCAAATGAAGCGCTTATATTTTTAAAATCTAGTGTTTTGTTTTTTGCTCTTTGCAAGTATACCTGAGAAGTGGTATTATCTTCATTTTTTACAGTAGATCTAAACCAATCGTTATAAGCGCTAGTCTTAAGCACGCCATAATCATACCTAGCACCAGCTAAAATGTGCCAGTTTTTATTTATTTTATATTGATTGTAGCCAAAAGCACCAGCAGTAAAACGGCTATATTCCGGAATTAAAAATCCCCAACCACCAATAGTATTTTTTTGGTGCTCTAAATTTACACCCACAACAACATTATGCTTGTTGTTAATATTAAATGCATCTCTGGCATTTAAAGAGTAGGTGTTTTTAGTAAAAACACGTTCTTTAGTATTTGGCGGCTTGGGCATATACCCATGCGGAATAGGCTCTGAGTGTTCTTCTCTTTTATTATTTTGAAAACCAAGATCAAAATACAATACATGATTACTGGTGTTTATCGTAGTATTATTGCTAATTTTAAAATGATTTACATTATGGTACGGAAGATCTATGTCTCTGTTAGAGGTATCATAATCTATTTTAGACGTTCTAACTTCTAAGCCATGTGCATTTGCAAAAAATCCGTTTTTAGCATTTACATTACTAAATAGTGTTTCCGTTTTTATGGTATTGTCTACGTAGCCAATACTAACACTAGCGTTAGCTTCTCTGCCGGCAGTGTTTCTTAAATTATTATTGTGAAGCTCAAAAACGTAATTTTCATAGTTAATTTTAGTTGTAGGTACTTTATAGTCGCCATAATCTCTGTACGTTACTCTAGTACGGTAAAACCATTTTTCTTTTCTAGCTGATATACCTGCTGAAATGCCCAATAAGTCGTTATTACTTTCTCCAAGAATATTTACTTCGCCATTAAAAGAATTTTGTAATGGGACTTTATTTGGTTGAATATGAACCACACCAGCAATAGCATCTGATCCAAAAAGCAATGAAGCCGGACCTTTTATAATTTGTATATTTTCAATTCCTTGTTGGTCTATCTCTAATCCGTGATCATTGCCCCATTGTTGTGCTTCGTGTTTTATTCCGTTTTGTACAACCGCAACTCTATTAAAACCAAGTCCTCTTATAACAGGTTTGCTTTGTCCGGAGCCAATGTTTATAGTGCTTATGCCAGGTATTTTACTCAATGTTTGCATTAAGCTGTTTTCTCTGTTGTTGTTAAGAAACTTTTTGGTAACCGTTTGCGTAACCATAGGTGTTTCTTTGTCTTTATTATGGTAAGTACCAACAACTTTAACCTCGTTTAAGACAGTAGAAGTTTCTTTTAAGTAAATTTTAATGCGTTCCTGTGTATTTTTAGGGATAACAGTAAACTCTTTTGTGGTGTAACCCACGTGAGATACGGTAAAAGAACTAGCTTGTTTTTTATTATCTTCTATGGTAAATTCACCTTTAGAAGAAGAAATTGCAAATAGGTGATCTCCAATAATATTAGCACCTTCTACAGGTTGTAAAGTGTTGGCATCTAGCACAATTCCTTTAATTTTAAAAGAATTTTGTGCAGTTGCAATAGAGCATACGCTAATAAATAAGCATATACTCAGCATTTTATAAAGCATAATTAGCTGTTATATAATTTTAATAATGTGTAGTGTACAAGCCTTGTAGACAATAACGGTATACACTTTTTTGTAGTTGTTTGGTATTAAGGCAAATAATGTAGAATCAATTATGCATGTAATTTAATTTTTATTACACCTAAATACCAAACAATAAAGGTTTATGTGAGGCTAAAAAGAGGAGGAGGCCTAGAGAATAGTAGTGTGTTACTTTCTGTTTTAAAATACTGGTTGTTATAGCTTATCTGTATTTTTTTTACAGGATTGTAAGTTTTAATACAGGTTTTAGTATATGCTTCCTGTGTAGGTACAACGGGTATAGTGTTATGGGTATTTATATAATCACAAATAGTACATTCATGATGGTCACCATCTATAGTATGTTCATTAATATGAGATATAGAATGTAGTCCTGCAATTTTTATGACAATAAAAAAAGCAAGCAACACATATGTAATACTATTTTTAAACTGATATATTTTCATTAATACCGTTACAGTTTTTTGTTATTGCAACTTAGTTTTGTTAATTAAAGTGCAAATATATTATTATTTTGCTTTAATGCAACATTGATGCAATAGTATAATTGTACTTAAATGTAAAACAATTGATAGTTAGTTGGTTACATAGTAAAATTGCATATAAAATTGTTGTACGGTAATGTGTTGTGTAGGGTTATTTTTATAATTTTAAATCACTAATTATGCAAAATCTATATAAAAACACCATAAAACCGTA